>JAYTYQ010000285.1:0-1516 GCA_043742285.1 Candidatus Altimarinota bacterium | reverse complement strand
GCTTCGACGAGTTCTACTCCAATCCTCATCAAGAATGCGACTGCAACAGGCGTGACATTCACAGGAGGAACATCCAGTGGTAAGATCATCCTCATCAATACAGGAACGAATATATCAGTCGAAATTCCAACGCAAAATCTCAATATCACTGCCTCAGGTGCTTGGGATGGGATGATCCATCCATCAGAGACCTATACCGGCTCAAATCTCATCATGACTACAAGCGGAACAGTGAGTTCGACTCGTATAGAGATCATTGGAAGTACCATCGCGTCTCTCGCACTCTCAGGACAACTCGCGACGATCAAGATCCCAGTAGTCGCACTCGATGGAACCATCATTCCCATCTATCGAGCGGATACTATCGGACAAGTATTCACACTCATCAATAGTTGTGCTATCATGAATAATATCTGTTCTTTCACGACTGATCACTTCTCGGCCTTTGCACTCGGAATACCGATCCCTCCCGCGCCATCTCTCGGTGGAAGTGGCGGCTGATCGAGTAATATAAGTGTCTGAACGGGTGGCGGCTGAGCATCTAGTAGCTCTAGCACTATAAGAAGCTCGCTCATGAGCCATTCGCTCTCGACCAGTGTACTCGGGAATCTTGTGATCCAAGCTCCACAAGTGAGTATCCAGAGTCCTGTAGGAGTGCCATCTGTCGATCTCAATGATCGCAATTCAGTCCAGAATTGGGTGAATACTCTGATGAAGGATGGTTCAGTTTCGACGACCATGACCGCAATAGAAGATGAACTCCAATGATCGAGCGATCTTCTACAGTCATATGAGAGCCTGTTGAAAGTCATCCAGAAGAAGATCAATTCCCTCCCGAAGAGTAAGAAATGAGACTACATAGAACTCAGGAAAAATCTCCAGAAGTCACGATCTCGCATCATAGAGAAAAAGCGATAGTGTAGAATAACTTTGAAAAACCCCAATCAATAAATTTGACTTTCACTCCTTTTCCCATAGAATCTGCGGGAATTTTCTATCCTTAAATCCTGTTCTCATGATCTGTTACTCTATCCGCAAGGAAGGCGAATCCAGCGAAAAACTTCTCATGCGCTACAAGAAGTCATTCTTCCAGACGCGTACTGCCAATAAGCTCAAGGGTGAGAAGACTCACACCCGTGAACTCTCGAAGAGAAAGATTCGTGAACAGGCGATTATCCGAGAATACTACCGAGCGCTTTCGAAGAAGGTGTAGTACATGTATTCATAGGGCGTATCGTTCGCTATGAGATACTCCTCGTCCATATCAGCAACAGATCCATTATATCTCCCTGTGATGGGGATTGGCTATATCAAAATCCGAATATACTGAGGAAGAAAAAGTGAACTGATGCAGCTGGTATGAGTTGCATAGATTACCACCCAAAAATCCGCATACATGCGGATTTTTTATATCCGATTTCCTTATTTCTTCTCACATTCGAGTCGACCGATGACATTACCATCGACAGAAATGACTCGAATGATAATCTTTCCGAGTGTTCCTGCGAAGGAGATT
>JAYTYQ010000284.1:0-4196 GCA_043742285.1 Candidatus Altimarinota bacterium | reverse complement strand
CGGAACTCAAAGCTTCGAAAACTATAGAGTAGAATTTGCAAAAAAATAACAATTGTGGTCTAATCAGTCTATGTTCAAGAAATTGCTGACATCGATATTACTCACGCTCGTTGCTGTGGGGGGGTTTCTCATGCAAGTGAATTTCGACAGACATGATATTCAATCAATTACTATACATTATTCAAATGCTATATATGCTGCTGATTGATGAGAGACTACACTCATGAATAATTGACAAGAGGTAGATGTAAGTAAAGGTGGTGCAAATCAAGCTGCGGCATCTCTACCAGCAAAGGCTACCGCTACTGAAGATGCGAAAATCCGAGAAATGTATGACACTCTCGTTGCGTGATTGAATATCATACTGAGCATGCTCACGATCATCGTGACTCCCGCGATCATGTTCGCGAGTTGGCTCATATCTCCTGACTGGACGAGTGGAGATCTCTTCGGCATACGACCCATACTCCATAGTCTCTGGGTCGTGATATTCAATATCACGTATGTCATCTATGCGGTCCTCCTCATCGTCATAGCGCTTGCGACGATATTCAACTCTGAGCACTATGGATACAAGGCGATGCTTCCGAAGTTGGCACTCGGGATGATCCTCGTACCTCTCACATGGTGGATGGTACAATTCGTCATCTCTCTCTCAGCACTTGTCACGGCATCTGTGATCACGATACCGCAGGAGACGATGTTCCAGATCAATGCCGATAAATGCCAATGAGATACGACAAAATGTTGGGAAAATAGAGCAAATATTCCCAAAAGAATAGTGTTCTGGTGATCTACTCAAGATGATTCAGAAAGTACAAAAAAAATGAAATCTGACTCCACACATGATAGTGTAGTCTGAAAAAATTGTACACCTGCTTCATGCTATACGCCTAAAGAGTTTCTCTCGAATCTGGGGTGAACCTATGGACAGCTCCTTGTCTATGCCTATTCTGTATTCAATATCAGTGATGTGAAGATACTCCCGACTGGCGTCGATCATGTGAAGACTATTCTCGATATCGTACACCAGTGACTGATCGGTGTGATCATGTTCTTGGTATTCGGACTTCTGGTCCTTGCACTGGTATTCATGCTCTTAGCGCGTGCGATCAAGCTCTGGATCTATGCGATATTCTCCCCGCTGTTCACTCTGAGCTTCGTCATGGGATGAGAAGTATTCGGTTCTGAGAACAAGGATAGCTTCAGTATCAAGGAATTTCTCTGACTCGCATTCGTCCCTGCCATCGTCTGACTCGCACTCTCATTCGGTCTAGTGATCATATCGGCGCTCCAGTCTGGAGAGATCTCGTGAGGCAATAAGTGTACTGTAGATCAGTTGAAGACGGCAGAATGATGTCAACTTCTGGGCATCATGTGAAATACCAACAATAAGATCATAAGAAAATCTGTACCAGGAGAGTTTGGCTGATTTGAGACAGTAAATGAACTCATCCTATGATGAGTTACTCTTGTATTCTATGGCAATCCATGAAGTCCTGACAAGATAGCAGAAGAAACCTCATCAGCAAGCTCAGTCCTCTCATCTGCATGAGGAATTCTCGGGCGTATTATCATCGATATCATTGCTCTCATATTCATCTGGATTGCCTTCATGGCAGCCAAGTGAGTGAGCAAGACGGTATCCGCCGCGGTAGCACCATTCGAGAGTATGGGAAAGAAGATCGGTGAGATCGGTATGTCTCTGCCGAAATATGCTCCGATTCCGTGAACTGGTGGACTCAGTATGAAGAGTATGGAGAAGGTGCCCATGTCTATTGAGTCTGCTATACAAAAGCACGATAGTGATAAATTCGAGAAGAGTTCACTTGGAAAGATGCTCCATGCCGATGCGAATATCCCTCCAAATATAGCGAAAAACATCACAGATGCTATTGCGAGTGGAGAAAGAAGTAAATATGAACAAGTGGTAAAAGATAACGCTGCGTTTATCAATAGACCAAACGGCTATAATGCATGAATCATCGAAGAGTTCATGAAGCAAGTACAAAAGGATCCTACATATCTCGATACGTTGAATCTCTCATCTGAGCAAAAAGTTAAATTTAAAGAGTTTCAAGGCAAGGATCTCAAAAATGACAATACTCGCAAAGAAGCATGGAATCTCTGGTTAGCTACAGTTGGCGCAGGAAATACAGGAAATTGAGAGAAAAATAGAACAAATGATTCATGATACACTCTGGAAAAGAATCCTATCACAGATAACCAACTACTTATACACTTGGGTTGAACGACAATTAATGTTGAACAATTCAAATGAAAAAATCCTACTGAAATCGCAAAAATTGTTAGTGATGGTATTAATGCAAAGAAAGCGGAATTCACGAAGAAACCAATCAACATGGATGATCTTCAAAAATTGTTTGATTCATATGGACTGACGAGTGCGGAGATTATTGCAGCGATAAAGAAGGAACCGATTACTAACGATCTATGGCAACCGAAGACAGGTACAACACCAGAACCAAAAAAATAGAGGAACTCTTAGACTTTACCTATATCGTTCTATCTCACTATATAACTCCTCTTCCCTCCCCTATCGACAGCACGCACGATTCCGATGAGCTCTCATGAGAAGGTCCTGACAGATATGTTTGAGAAAGATTCGATTTGCTATTTGCAATGAGTTTGATAAATTAAATGAAATTAATTGCACTATATGCCACAGACATATTCCTCCGAAGAGGCTATGAAGCTCACAGGAGATTTCATCGATGAGCAATCTGAGATCCTGAGAAAAAATCTCAGAAGCAAGAAGTAAATAACAGGAATGGAATATGCCTAAGGTATGTTTTTCAGTTGAAGCTATTGATAGCATCAACTCATATTCCCAAAGATATAGAGAATATTTCGAAGAGCTCTATATAGACAGCGGGCTCTGGTGAGAAGACCAGATTATTGAGAATTATAAAAGAGAGTCATACTCTCGCCGAGCTGAGATCATAGGACTCCTTGAGAAACGACTCAGTGAAGAAAGCGTTATATGAAGAACCCCGAAGAACACTTTATTTCTCGGATGGAGATCTAAGATCCTTTTTGTAGAATGGATCGATCAATGAGCTGAGAGAATCATATCAACTCTGACGATACGCTAGCATGTATACTCCTACCTCACTATATAACTCTTCTTCCCAACACTATCGACAGCACTCACAGATGAGAGAAAAGTTTGATTTCTACGAATAAAGTATAGAATATCTCTATCTTTTTTCTACATGGGTCCACCAATCATGACATTCATAGGGCATTATGGAAAATTCCAATGGAACATAGAAAAGAATCAGTATCTTATTCGTACTCGGGACATATCATTCTATGACATAGTGGATGCAGTATCAGAATGACAACTGCTCTCCACTGAGATACACTCACCCCAGAAGTATCCACACCAGAAATCTATGATTGTTTCTTGTAAGGGATATATATACTCAGTACCTTTTGTGACAACTGTATCAGGGGATATATTTCTAAAAACTATTTACCCCAGTCGAAAATATAAGAAAAAATTGGCTTGTTCATAAACCTTATTCACTATGACTATACGCTCTTCTCACGATATCATTCTCGATCCATGGGAACAAGCCCTCGAAGAATCCGAGAGTATGACTCTTGGGGTAGATCCATATGGGCTCATGGGGCTCGCAAAAACAGCAAGATATAGTGGTGATATCTATGTGAGTATCCCTCTTTCTCGTGATGCGCTCAGTAGGATAAATGAACGTGCTGAACAGCAAAATAAGACCACCACGATGTATATGAGAGATCTCATGGAACATGCCTAGTCATCCTACCTCACTATATAGCTCTTCTTCCCTGTAGTATCAACGGCGCTCACGACTCCGATGAGTTCTCATGAGAGCGTCCAGATCGGAGTACCGCTCTCACCCTTCTCGAGGACGATATCCGTCACGAGGGCTCACGAGAGCGATACGCCTACGAGATATGAGGAGTATGCTTGATATGGGCTATCAAGCATCAGTATGTGTCCGTCGAGTCTCTTCCACGATCCTGAACGAGAGACGAGCGCAAACACCGTTTGTCATATCTGCGGATTTTCCTGAAGAATAAGAGGCTTTTGAGCTGCATCATGAGATCAGGAATACAAGAGATATGCGACGTCTGTGTCTCTGTTTGTAAGAGAGATAGTCTGAATTATCCTTTTCTCTCGATGCTCT
>JAYTYQ010000283.1:0-1567 GCA_043742285.1 Candidatus Altimarinota bacterium | reverse complement strand
TGGAGAGCGACTCTCACTCATTCTCACGATTGTATGGTCCAAGGACGAGGATGATACCTGTATGATACTGATACGCAATATCTCCAATATTCGAAAGAGCGAGGAGATGATAGAGCAAAAACATGACTATCTCATGCAGACCGTCCGTGAATATGGGATCATCAAGCGCAAGATCGAATACTTCCAAGAACTCGAGCGGCTCTTCTATCGAGAGGGAATAGATCTGCAGAAGATCTATGATTTCTTCGTCTATTCGGTAGCGCATCTTGCGAGTGTCGGAGGCTGTGGACTCAGGATTGTCGATCATGAGAAAGATGAGCTCATACTCGTAGCAGAATATGGTCTCTGAATCCTTCGTAACGACGAGAATATTCGGAGTTATCAGGGGAGTATCACGGAAGAATCCTTCTATAAATGAAAACCCGTGCGCATACTCGATCTCATCAATGATCCACGACTACGAACTCTCACGATGGCACATACTCAGAGATTCCAGTCGGCGAGTATGTACGCATTCAGCTATCGTGGATCATGTCTCGGGAGTATCATGCTCTTCATGGAAAATGGAAGTGATCCATTCGATGACGAGTTCCTCATCCACTATATCGAACTCTTCGGACTCCTTCTGTGAGGACAAAAAAAAGAGTAGAGATGAGTGTTGTTCTTCTACTCTTTTGCTCCCTATGCACCTGATCCCTGAGTCATCTTACCATGTAGAGGCTCATGCAGGAACTCATTTTTATCAACGAACCTTGAGGCAAAGATTGTTTATTGCTTGAAATACTGATCTCAAAAATTCACTACCTACTTCTGGTAATAATTGACTTGATTGTTCAGGAGATAAGACTCAATTATATTTGAGGAATAGTTTCATGCGTTCTATGACGTCGCTGATGATACTTTCATCAATCGCATGAATATTCTTTCGAAGATTCAACTGGATCTTCGATAATTCTCATATTTCTTTATATTCATCCACTCACTTTCTTACATATTGATCTCCATAATTCAATGCTCATTGGATATCTCTTGAATGAGCAAAAATCAACGGAAAGGATACACTTATAAATCAAGGAAGGAACTTCTTAACTTTTGTAGATTCGGATTTATCGTCCATTCAATTCAAACATTCAGTCATAGCTCGAATCTTCGCAGCTTCTATCTGAGGATCATAGACTTGCTCTTGGGTGAGCTGCTGGGTTCCAGGTTCAGATAATGCAAGCTTCACCTTTCACATATTTTGAGATTGTTCACCTCTTCAGTTGAGAAGATTCTCGATCCGAATATCTATCGCTTGTATCTTTCAGAGAAGTTGTTTAAAATCAAGACTTCATGATAAGACGTCAGCTGTTCGTTGAGCATGACCAGTGGGAGTATGAGGTTGTATTCTCTCCTGAAAGGTTCAGTCAAATGCGGCGTCTAGAAATAATTCTGCCATAAAATAAAAGTTACAGTGTTTCCACTATAGGAACTCTCTCTCTCTTGTCAAGACAATTATATATTTTTGTGTAGAATATTTTTCTCACTCTCTTTTGTCTTTTCCCATCTTTTCGCTATGATACGCCTA
>JAYTYQ010000282.1:0-1261 GCA_043742285.1 Candidatus Altimarinota bacterium | reverse complement strand
AAAAAATATTACCAATATCGCTCTCACGGCTTGGTGTGATACGCCGTCAAATGATATTTCTGATGATCGCATCGATATCCTCATCAGTACGGGTACCCTTTTCACGAAGATAGACTCTATCAATACCGCTGCACTCACTAACTATGGTGGTAATACGAAAGAATTCCAGATTGACGGGCATACGGGGACATACGCATCATATCGTCTTTATCAGATCCTCAATACTATCAATGCTGCTCCAGACTTCGAGATACGTCTGAAGTGGGTAGCCTCATGATCCGGAACGAGTAATTATGGATGTTTTTTGAGGGATATCTCACTCGATCATATGGTGCGAACTGAAGGATATGAGTATCATGATGGGACTTCGATGGCGACACCACATGTCACTTGAGCCGTTGCTCTCGCGATGAGTTTTCGGCCAGATCTGAATGATGGGATAATCAAGAGTGCGATTCTCGCAACAGGAGACTATCTCCCAAGTCTCGATGGCAAGATCATGACATCATCGAGGCTCAATGTCCTCAATATGCTCCAATCTCTTGAAACACCGAAGATCCTGAGTTCTTCATATGTACTCTCTGGCGAAGCATGAGTCCGTATCCAACTCGAAAAGAATCAAGAATCCATCTCAGCATACGTTGCCGTGGCAAACAATAAAGATATAATGAATGCAAATCCCGATGCCGACTATGCTGATCGCTTGGTACAAGTCTGAATACTTCCGAGAGTCAACGAAGAAAATGAGTACCATCTCTACGACACTCCACTACGATCTGAAGTTGCCGGATTCCTCGGAAAGTTGGGTGGATATAGTGGAACGGGATGTATAGGAACCATGTATCTCGATGTCACTGGGGCACTCAGTGAGTGTGGATATATCGAGAATCTCGCACGAAGATGAATATTCGATTCTGGATCAGTCTCATTCAATCCTGATAGTAGTATCGATCGTGCGGAAGGGGTACGGATCCTTCTCAAGTCACTCGGCTATACGGGAAGTACTGTTCCCGCTGGATACACGGATACGTCCAATGTCGATAACAATACCCTTCTCTATATCAACCAGATTCACGCACTCGGTTGTGACTATTATGGTGGTACAGAATTTTATCCGAGTGCGTGAGTCTCTCATGGAGAGCTCTATCACATAGCAGCCTGTGTTATGTGACTCTCACCCGCACACACTACGAAGAGAAATACATATTTCCCTGGATATCAGGAAGTACAGAATGGAACAACGGAAGTCTGGAGTATTTCG
>JAYTYQ010000281.1:0-1522 GCA_043742285.1 Candidatus Altimarinota bacterium | reverse complement strand
CAATGGCAAGCTCCGCGGGACGCTCACATGCTTCAACGGAGTGGCGCAAGAGGAAGTCTCAGCACTGGCTCACGCAGATCCGAATATCGAAAAATGGATCGAAGGCAAGCTCCTCGTGAAGGAGATATTCATCCCGAACAAGATGCTCTCGATCGTGGTGAAGGATGAGATTGAGATACGAGACGAGATATGATAAGTGATAGGTAAAAAATATAGAAAAAATGAAAGAATACATAGTCATATCGAACGAAGTGCCACCGATCCGCCGTGATGGAATATATCTTGCTCCGTGGTTTCCTTTCGAAAACGAGCAAGATTTCTCGTTCCTCGAGTGAGAGACTGAGCTCTGACCGATCAGCATCGAGTCATTTACGGGGACTTATGATGTCTACTCATTCTTTTCCAATGGGAAGACACGAGGATTCTTGAACCAATATCACAACTAGCAAAACCATACTCCAATCAGTAGAGTATCGAATACTTTTCATCTTTCTTATGCATTTCGCCCTCTTTCCCATCCTCATCGTACTTCTCATCCTCCCAGAGATGACCTTCGCAGTCCCACCACCTGATTTCATCATTCAGGCGGTTTCACAATTGGCATTGATTTTTAGTCTCTCAGTAGCATTTCTCTCGAGTATATTCTTTGCATTCAGGGAGTATATCAGAATATGTATCAGACAGTATCGATGACTCTGGCATGGTATGATATTTCTCGGTATTATCATCCTCTCACTGTTGCTTGCTTGGTGAGGGAACGAGTACTATCAATCACGAGTATCCATAAAAATCCAAGATTCATGGAAAGAACACAATAGCTCCCACGAAACACCTATCCAAATCGCGACAAATACGGGAAATATATCATGAGAATTACAAAGCGTCTCATCTGGATCAGAAATTATTCCCTGAACGGGGAGTCTCTCTCTTACGAATCCAGATCTTCAAGCTCTGATGCAGAGTGGAACTCTATTGCTCCTCGATGCTCGGGAGAATCTCGAATACGATATCGGAAGTATTCCCACGAGTATACATATACGATTCGCTGATCTCAAGGAAGGGAAGTGGATGTCACTCCCATCTGATACGAAGATTGTCGTAGTATGTTGGTCAGGGATGCGCGGGGAGGAGGTGGCTGAGTACCTCAGATGACAATGAAAAGATGCATACTTCCTCGAGCACGGAGTGGATGGATGGGTCACATATGGATGATCATGGACGGGAGAAGTGAAGTTTTCTCATGTCTATAATGCCAAGAATTATTCACTCACCTTCACGACTGATGAGGTTCTCAGTCAAGTATCTCGATGAGTCAGACTGATAGATGCGCGCGAATCAGAAAAATATGACAAGCATCATGTCGCAGGTGTTCTCAATATTTCCCTCCTTGCAACTCCGAGTGATCAGATAGATCACCTTCTCGGTCAAGTATCTCGATGAGAAACAGTGATTATCGGCTGTGATGGATATATCAATTGTTTTGATGCAAAGATCGTCGGAATCGAACTCGAAAAACGATGAG
>JAYTYQ010000280.1:0-2524 GCA_043742285.1 Candidatus Altimarinota bacterium | reverse complement strand
ATTCACTCGGAATCGTTCCGTATTATTGGTTCTGAAAACGAGATCGATAGCATCTGTGGTTCCGAGGAAGTTGGTGGAAGCGAGGGTTCCGGAGTTTCCGAGTATTGACCATTCAGAGAATGATCAACTCGATGCAGAGAGTGCTTGCCAACTCCCGATACCATTCGAATCTGAGACAAGAACTTTTCCATTTCATGGATTGCCTCCTGCGAGACGAATCTGTCCATTGACATCGAATTTTGCTCCAGCAATCGGCGTAGTCGTACCGATCCCTACTCGTCCGTTGGCATTATCCATATAGAAGAGTCCACTATAGAGATTGCCATAATTCCCAGAAAGAATCATGGGATAGGTATTGGACCCTCCAGCGAGCCACCAGACAAATCGATCGGTTGTTGGACTATTCCCGAGCTTGAAGACATAGTCTGTCTGATTCGCGGATACTTCACTTGCATAGAGTGATGCCTGATCATTCGGGAGATTCCATTGGAGGCCAGCAGTACCACCCAATCACGGATTCAGAAAATTCAGAGACTTATTGGCTGCGAGATTCACCGTACTCGAGAAGAGGCTCGTTCCACTCAGAGCGAAGTTATACACTCATGCAGATGTTGTACCGATAGCCAATTGGCCAGATGAAGTGATGCGCATTTGCTCAATATTATTGGTACGGAATGCGAGATCGACCGCATCCGTATTTCCGATAAAGTTCGAAACAATCGATGATCCCGAATTACCAGAAATTGCCCATGGAATAGTTGCTCATCCTGATGGATTCTGCCATGTGGCGAGTCAGGTAGCATCAGACATCAGGATTTTCCCTGCTCATGGAAGTCATCCCGTGATCTTGATCTGACCATTGATCTCGAATCGTGCCGTCGGAATCGCGACGCCGATGCCGATATTGCCTCCACTTCCATAGATCCAGTTGCCGATATTGAGCTGATTGGAGGCAGTATTTCCGATATTGGGTTGTACGCTCTCTCCGATGATGATATTGTTATTTCCTGTGGTGAGTCCAGTACCAGCATTGGAACCAATGATGACATTGTTGGAGGCTGATGTTGCTACAAGGAGGCTACTATACCCGAGAGCCACATTATTCGAAGCTGAAGTTGTCGTTCTGATGGTTCATCTCATAGAAAACATACCCATTGCGGTATTATTGGTTCCAATATTGAGCGACGGAGTGAGAGAATTTCCACCATAGAGACTGTAGGCTCAGAAGGCCGTATTATTCGAGGCGGACATGTATCGTGAAGATTGGTATCATACGGAAGTATTGTAGCTCGTCGTTGTCTGAGAGGAGAGTGCGTATTGTCCCAAGGCAGAATTACCATCACCAGTAGTATTGGCAACGAGTACGGAACGTCATATGGCAGTATTATCCGCTCAGGTGGTATCGAACAGGAGAGTGGAAGCACCGAATGCCGTGTTCCCTGCTGCTGCGGTGGAGGAGTAGAGTGACTGGTACCCTACCGCTGTAGAATAAGATCCCGCGGTGTTGGTTTGGAGACTCTGGAATCAGATTCCCACATTTCCTCAACCAGTAGTATTCGATTTCAAGACTTCATATCACTCTGCAAGATTGGAAGAACCATTCGTATTATTCAAGAGTGCCTGATAGCCGATTGCCTGATTCTGGATTCCGGAAGTATTATTCATGAGTGATTGATACCCAATTCCTATGAGATTGGATGCTGTTGTAGAATAGAGAGCTTGGTATCCGAGGGCAATCGTATTCGCAATAGAAGTACCCGTTGTAGCTCTTGCCGATTGATATCCGAGGGCGATATTATCATTTCCTGTTGTACTCAACTCGAGAGACTTATTACCGATGGCGATATTTCTCTGTCATGTGGTATTGCTCATGAGAGATTGATATCCAAGGGCCGAATTGGCATATCCTGAAGTGATCGAACGAAGTGCTTCTGTACCAACTGCCGTATTCCCACTTCCAGTGAGAGAGGTTCCCGTTGCAGTGACATAGAGCGCCCTGAGTCAGAGGGCGATATTGTTCTCTCCACGGAAGTGGATGAGTGGATCCGTACTTGATCCTGTCCATACTTCGAATCGACTATTCGGTGTCGTCGTACCGATACCGATATTTCATCCACCTGCCTGAGTCCGCAGTTGTGAGCTGAATCCAGTATTGATATAGAAAAATTCTGGATGATTCGCAGGGAGGGAGAGTACCTTTTGCCAAGGGGAAGGTGTCGATGTTCCATCGTTGAGAAAAAGTCCTCCTGTCTGCGTGGCACCGAATTTGCCACTTCGGGCAAAGAGAGGAGCATCTCATCGAGCGCCAAGAGCAATCTGGTATCAGAATGAGTCGCCCTTCGCTGACATAGTGAACGAGTTTAATGGGCTAGCGGATATACCAGTTACTGGATCTGCTATCGCACAATCATACGGAGAGTTCCCGTCAGAACAAAGGCTCGATACACCGTTTTCCTTGAAATAGGGACCATTATTGGAAGCGGTACTTCCATTGCTCACGACGAATGATTGACGTCCAGGAATA
>JAYTYQ010000279.1:0-2365 GCA_043742285.1 Candidatus Altimarinota bacterium | reverse complement strand
AATTTGATTTCCGAGAAAATCTGATATAATCGTCTTGTCCTCGAAAGAGGAAAGTTCGAAAGACTTTTAGAGTAGATACCCCATGAAAAATCCCCATGTCACTGGGGATTTTTCTTTCCGATTATCGTCCTCATTTACGAGGTTTGACGGAACGGATACGAGTGATTCTCCATTCGAGATGGATACCTCACCAGAGCCGCACGAGCCGAAAGATATTTCTCATAGAGAGAAAGATTAGGAGATACATACCCCACCTCGCAAGGCGAGGCTTCCAGAGTATATGAAGAACTTCTCAAAAATCAAAACCCCCTGCACTCTGAGAGCATCTCTATATCGTACACAAAACTTGCTCAATCTATGAAAAATCCTACCATTTTCTTAGCCAGCCAGCCATATTTCGAGAAGGGATATCCGCCTATGTGTGGATTCGCCTCTCAATTCTCCCTATCGAAAACTCATTATCAGCTCTCAGACAGAAATATCAAGATAAAAAATACTCTCACACTTGTATGGGGGATTTTTTGTATATAATACATTCATGTTACATAATACGAAGAAAAAACAAATCATCCTCGTTCGTCATGCTAAGGCGATCGAACGTGTGGATTGGAAAGAGAAGGATTTCGACCGACCACTCACCGAATCAGGCATCAACTCCAATCGTATCGTCGCGAATTATCTCAGACTCATCGGAGTCAAGCCCGATAGGATCGTCGCGAGTCCATCTGAACGCACTCGATCAACGGCCAATGATCTCGCTATCAAGTTCGGAATCGATACAGTAGAATATAGACAAGATCTCTACAATGAAGATGGTGATGAGAATCGAAGTGCCATGAAGATACACCTCGATGTCGTGCATCATACCACAGAAACTGCTAAGACGCTCATGATTGTCTGACATAATAGTGACCTTTCACTCTTTGCACTCTACCTCTCAGAAGATACCGTTCCCTCTATGAAGAAGTGATCGGTTGTTATCCTCTCGCTTCCAGATGATCTGGAATGGAAGGATGTGAAGCCAGGAATGTTGAAGTTTGTCTACTATCTCACGCCTCACTTTCTCAAGCTCGAGGAACTTATCTAGTCTATGAAAATTGTCGTCTCTTCTGATGGTGGTTCTCGTGGTAATCCTGGTCCTTCTGGATGCGGGATGTTTCTCATTTCTCTCGATGGCTCTATAGAAGAGAGGCGATATAGATACATAGGAATTGCAACCAATAATATTGCTGAATATACGGCTGCACACCTTGGCATTGCTCGTGCTATAGAACTCTGAGCTACTGAGATCGAGCTCCGCGCAGACTCACAGCTTGTTGTGGAACAACTCAAGGGGAATTATCGAGTCAAAAATCTTGAACTCAAAAAAATATTCATGCAAATCCAGGATCTCCTCAGAAATTGGAAAGGAAAAATCCACTATCAACACATACCACGAGAGCAAAATATCGAAGCAGATCGTCTCTCGAATGTTGCAATGGATGAAGGAAAAACGAGAGGATATATAATATAAGAAAATATTATTCTATAAACACAATGCCTATTTATTGTAAAATATCTTTTTATATGGTTTAATAAAAAAGTATTTTAATTTTTCTATATGCACTCCATTTATTCACAGAGATTTCGTCATATATTAGCATTCATCACTCTCTTATCGTTCAGTACACAGAGTATTGGTATCATGCCATTGGCCGTCTATGCAGCTGATACGATACCTCCAGTACTCACAGTTCTGGGGAGTAATCCCTATAGTACACCATTCGGTACAGGATTCATCGATCCTGGCTCTAGCTGGACAGATAATGTCGATGGATCAGGCAATACTTTCATCTGAACCTATGGCTCTACCGGATCATTCGCTTTCTCAGGATTGGTCAACACGAGCCAGATAGGAACATACACACTCGAATATCTCAAGGTAGATTCAGCAGGAAATCCATCAAATACAGGGACACGTCTCGTCAATGTCACCGATCTCACTCCTCCCGTCATCACTCTCGTAGGATCAGGATCAGTAAATATTTCTCAAGGTTCTTCCTATACCGATTCATGAGCTTCATGGACAGATAATGTCGATGGATCAGGCAATACTCTCACAGGAACCTATGGTTCTACTGGATCATTCGCCCTCTCAGGATCGGTCAATACGAGCCAGACTGGAACGTATACACTCGAATATCTCAAGGTAGATGCAGCAGGAAATACAGGAAGTACTCTGAGAACTGTCAACGTCACCGCATGAGGAGATACCACTCCTCCTGTCGTCACTCTCGTAGGTGCAGCACTTGTAAATACGGAACTCTGAATGGTCTATACCGATTCATGAGCTTCATGGACAGATAATGTCGATGGATCAGGCAAT
>JAYTYQ010000278.1:0-2411 GCA_043742285.1 Candidatus Altimarinota bacterium | reverse complement strand
CATAAGGAAGAGTATATCCAAAAATAATCACGAGGCAAAAGGAAACTCAATCGACAGTGTGATTCTATCGCATCCTGAACCCCGAACGAGGCACTGATCTAATCGTCTTGAGGCCTGTGTTGACGGATGCGAGAAGCCTCTCACGATAGAGCGTGATCTCAGCATTCACTATGGGTTTCTGGGTGGTGATGATGATATTTTTCTCCGTGACCTTCACACTCTGGATATACCCGAACAATTCCTCTCGTTCAAGTTCTGAGAGGGTTTTCTTCACAGCATTCCATGCAATCGCAGTCTCGATGTCACGACGATGTCGATAATCAGTATTGAAGTGTGAGAGATCTATTCGTTCCATGATGATTCGATAATGCTAAAAATATTTCTTCCTCCTTCGAATATACGATGTTCAACTCTCGTGTATCATGCCTTGAAATAGAGATTTGTGAGCTCATCGAGCGTGAATCCATGATAGTAGCGACTATATGCTCAGATCTTGATCTGGTATTCGCCATCACTTGTTTCTGAATTTTTGTATCTTTCCTGATCTCGCAGATTCCAGTTGGTCAGATAGATTCGACCATGAGGTGCAAGAAGTTTTTTGATGTGAGTGAGAGTGCCCACTCGCTTTTCTTCGGTATCAAGATGATGGAATGATGCAAGAAAGAGGATGGCATCATAGCTCATAGTTCAGAGGTCATAGGTCAGTGATTCCATAGGAATAACCTCAAAATGATATTCCGGATGGAGTCGTCGAGCTTCTTCGATCATTCAACATGATGAATCAATACCGATATAATTCTCAATTCTCAATTCTCAATTCTCAGCTTCTGCGAGGAATCTCCCATTCCCACAGCCAATATCGAGAATGCTCAGAGCGTTCTGCTGTCGCATATGCTCGATGATAGTATCGAGCTCTAGCCAAGGGTGATCCTTCCGACTATTGGAGAATGTAGTAGCGAAGGCATCGTAATTCATAAGATTCTGTACTTTTTCAGAAGAAAATATGAGACTTTTGTGACCAAAAGTCTCCAAAAGTCTCGGGGTGACAACTCGATGTTGGGTATCTGTTTCTCAATTTTTGATTTTGGATCCATTGCCACCCCGAACCCCAGTGATTCGTAGTGAAGCCAATGAAAGATTCTAAAAATTCACCAAAATATAGAGCAGAATAAGAAATGCCTATCTTTTTCTTATTCTTACCACTTCACGACCGACATTCTGACCAGGACGCTTGTAGAGGAGCGATCACTTCGCTGTCATGAGCGTACGCATACCTTCTGGAAGCAGTGGAATGATATCGAATCCGTGACGACCGATGACATCATAGATCTCGGTAAAAAATGAATGTGTTCCATGGATATCCCAGAAAGGAAAGGTCATGACGATATTCCCTGAGAAATCGAGCGCGCAGAGTCCACCGAAGAATCAGTCATACATATTGCGAAGCTTCGATCGTTCTTGCTTGACACGATCAAGCGTGATCGAATCCCTCTGCATGATCTCGCCGAGATATCACTCACTCACGATATTTGCATGACCAATGGTACGTGAGAGATGGATGATCTTGGCTGCATCGAGTTCGAAAATCTCTGATGCAAAATTCGAAAAATCCTTTGCAGGCGTCCCTCCAGCGAGTCGAATACGTTCTTGCCATATTTGTTCTTCTGCGATGAAATTCGAGAGATTCTCTTCTGTCGCATGGACCATATTCGATGATATATCACTCCCATAGATCCGCGTGATTCCCATATTCGCCGCTTCGATGAGGATCGTCCCGAGTCCACAGAAGGGGTCATATACAGGATTTTTTGCTCACTCATTTGCGAGATTGATCATCATCTGACAGAGTTTCGGTGGCATCATTCCGACGACCATATCTCGAGATTTCCCCGTATCTCGCTTGGTATAAGCATCGATATCCTGACAGGCGCGAGTGACGGCAATATAGGAAATCCCCTTGATATGGAGAAGATTGTATTCAGACTTCGAGCGACCGAGCTTATCCCGCTTCCATACGGCACTGACGATATTCTCATTCTCAGTATTCACGAGCCGAGCCGATACTCCAGATTCTTGAAGTGTTTTCTTGATCCGCAGGCCAATATCAGACAGTCTGAATTCACCACCATAGACTCAGAGGGCAAAGTTAATCTTGTTTCATGGTTTTCATGAGCCGATTTCCATACTTTTGGAGCCAAAAGTACCAAAAGCTTCGGTGGGCAAAAAACTCGCTCCATCAGTGCTTTCGCTCGTCATTTTCTCTGCGTTCATCTTCGCTCAAATAGTTTCGCCCCCCGAACCCCCATTTCACTGTTTTTGATTATTATTGATTATCTGGATCACATCAGTTGGGAAGCGTTTCTCATCGGTTTCCCCGAGGATCTGCATCATACGGATCGAGCCACCGATAG
>JAYTYQ010000277.1:0-2421 GCA_043742285.1 Candidatus Altimarinota bacterium | reverse complement strand
AAAAATGATGAGATAGAAACAAATCTATCTCATCATGAGTTTATATGATTGTAGTGAGGAAAGCAAGGGAATAAGACCAACACATTTTACCTATATCCCGATTTTTCTCTGATTCACGATGTCTGACTATATAAACAGTAGTTTTTATAACAGTAGTTTTTATAAATGAATTATATACTTTTATTCATACTGCGCGAGTATTTCATATCCGTGTTTTTTGAGGATTTCTTCTTTCCTCGCTGATTCGATATCGAGGCGGACCATCTCACTCACCATCTCTGCTATCGTATATTCACGTGTCCATCCGAGCTCACGCTCTGCCTTAGAGGCGTCTCCGAGGAGGATATCTACCTCTGCGGGACGGAAGTATCGCGGATCGATCTCAATAAGACATTCTCATGATTTCTTATCATATCATTTTTCTGCGATTCATTCTCATCTCCATTCGATCTCACGATCCACTTCAGCAAAAGCCCACTCGATAAACTGTCTCACACTATAGGTCTCACCTGTTGCGAGGACAAAATCCTCAGAAGTATCGTGCTGAAGCATGAGCCACATACCACGTACATAGTCCTTCGCATGTCACCAGTCACGCTTCGCATCGAGATTTCCCATATAGAGCTTCTCACTGAGTCCCAGATGAATCTGAGCGACAGCACGTGTGATCTTGCGAGTCACGAATGTCTCTCCACGAATAGGAGATTCATGATTGAAGAGGAGTCCATTGCAAGTGAACATATCATAACTCTCCCGATAATTTACCGTGATCCAATAGGCATACAGTTTGGCTACTCCGTATGGACTGCGTGGATGAAAAGGTGAAAGTTCAGTATATCCTGTCTCTGGCATATTATACCCAATACCGCCGAACATCTCAGAAGTAGAAGCTTGATAGAATCGGGTTTTTTTCTCGAGCTTATTCACTCGGATCGCCTCGAGAAGACGCAGCGTCCCGATACCATCAGTATTGGCAGTATACTCTGGCATATCGAAGCTCACTTTCACGTGTGACTGAGCTGCGAGATTATAGATCTCGTCAGGCTCTATATCTGCGACGAGTTTTATGAGATTCGCACTGTCTGTCATATCTCAGTAGTGCATGATGAATCGAAGATTTTTCTCATGGAGATCCTGATAGAGATGCTCTACTCTCTGGGTATTTATGAGGGATGATCGTCTTCGAATACCATGTACCTCATACCCCTTCGAAAGGAGGAGTTCGGCGAGATACGCTCAGTCTTGACCTGTGATACCGGTAATCAGTGCCTTTTTCATGGAAAATATTAGATCAAAAAGATAATATGAGAAAAGATAGATTATTCAACTCTTCTTTTTACAAAGTTCCAACTCGATGCCATCGATTCATCCAGACTTCGAGTTGGTATCCATCAAAGTGTGAGCTGGATTTTCGTAGCATCAGCATAGACAATGGAGAGATCACCCGAGCGCCTTGGAGTGATGATATGGGGAATATTTCTTCAAGTAATAACCGCGACTCATTGGATCATATTTTTTACAGATGTCGCTATTCCTGTCCCAACATTAAAAATATTGTATCACTCTATCTTCATATACGCACGAACATGTGCCTCCACAAGATCGTTCACGTCTATATAGTCCCTCACTCCTGTACCATCAGGAGTGCCATGATCATCTCCAAAAACTGAGACATACTCTCTTTTTCCTATTGCTACATCGAGAACATAGGGCAAGAGATTGTTCGGTATACCATGTGGTACCTCTCCGATATATCCAGAGAGATGAGCACCTATAGGATTGAAATATCTGAGAATAGTTGCAGACCACCCAGCATGCTTCGAATAGTCTGCTATGAGGTTTTCTATAACGAGTTTCGTCGTGCCATATGGGTTCGTAGTACCTGTCGGCATATCTTCCGTGAATGGAGGGATATTATCTGATCGATAGACGGTAGCAGAAGAAGAGAAAATTATCTTCCTCACGGAATGCTGTTCCATAACTCCAAAAAGGGTCATCGATCCTCCGATATTATTCTCATGATATTCTCATATATTCGTCGTACTTTCTCAGACAGCCTTCAGTCCAGCAAAGTGGATCACTCCATCGAAGGTATATCTCGAAAAAATATCCTCAAGTCCTTCTCGATCACGGATATCACATTCATAGAAGTCAGGACAATATCCAAGAATCTTCTCTATACCGAGGAGCGTATCTCGTGAACTGTTCATGAGGTTATCAAGTATCACTGTCGTATATCCAGCTTGTTCGAATGCAACAACAGCATGAGATCCTATATAACCAGTTCCACCCGTGATGAGGAGATACTTTTTTTGTGTCATCTAGAAAAATTTCTTAAAAATCATGCGCATGGCAATCCTGAATGCTCATCCATATCGCTGTCATTTTGATAAAGTATAGGCATCGTAGTGGATATTGACT
>JAYTYQ010000276.1:0-6022 GCA_043742285.1 Candidatus Altimarinota bacterium | reverse complement strand
TTTCTCACGGATGGAGTGTGGATAGAGTTGTTCTCCTCTGTCATTGCGAAGCATGAAGCAATCCAGGAAAAGACAGACCAGGATTTCTCGGCTACGGCTCTTGCCTTCGCTCGAAATGACAAGCCTACTATCATAGTCGACTATATCGGTGCAAATGCAGGCAAGCCGCTTCATATTGCGCACATCTGTACTCCATCGATTGGACAGGCGATCTGCAATGTCTATCGCCATCTCGGATATCGAGTGATCGGAGACTCACATTTTGGCGATTGGGGAGGGATTTTTGGGAAGTTGATTTGGATGTATAAATATGAGTTTTGACAGTTTATAAAAGATTTTTGAGGTGATATCAATGTTGCGAGAGAATATCAAGAGAGTGAATGTCTCACGAAACAATGAGTAAACTATCTATTAAGTCTCTATCAAAAAGTAACTAACCTTATATGAAGAAGGAGTTTGTGATCTGAGGAAATTATAAAATACTCCGAGGAAATTGAGGCATGATGTCGATTAGAATTCCAATATCTTTCTTGAGTTGGTATTGATTTATCCGATCCTGAAGAATTCAAACACCATGAAGAAAACATTGAACTCTGGAAAAAATTCACATCGATTTCTGTCACTGAGACCGAAAAAAAGCTAGATATCCTCAATGTTCATGCAACCTATAACATCGGTGAGAGTTTCTATGAATGACTCGGGCTTCCTCGACCGAATGGAGAGAATTATCCAGATCTGGAATACACTATGAAGGATATCGTGGCTGAACTCGTGAAGAAATGAATCGCTACTCAAAATGAAGATGGAAGTGTTGGAGTAGTCTTTCCAGAAGAATCCAAACTTCCCTCTTGTATCCTCCAGAAGAAAGATGGAACAGGACTCTATCTCACGAGTGATCTCGCTGCGATCAAGTATCGACTCACGAATAGCTGGAATCCATCGAAGATCATCTACTCGGTCGATGTCCGACAACAACTCCATCTGAAGCAGGCTTTCACAATAGCAAAGATGGCATGGCCCGAACTCACAGAATGAGTCGAGATTTTTCACGCATTCAATGGATTTATCAAGCTCAAAGAAGGTGCTATGTCGACTCGTCACGGAACCGTGATATTTCTTGAAGCACTCATCGATGAGGGAAATGAACGTACAGGAAAAATCCTCGAAGAGAAATGAAGAATTGGTGACAAGGCACTGAATCCTACAGATATCCAAGCGATAACTATCTGAGCGATCAAGTATTCATATCTCGCACAAGATCGAGAGAAAGATGTGACATTCGATTGGGACAAGGCTCTCAGTTTCGAGTGAAACTCCGGACCGTATATCCAGTACGCTTATGTGAGAGGGAGGAAAATAAGTGAAGCTGGCAATATCCGTCATCCTGAGTGAAGCGCTGTATCCAGGAAATGAGAGGGACAAGTAGATTCTTCGCAGGCTCAGAATGACGAAATACTCAGATTATCAGCTCATGATAAATCTCTCATCCAGATACTCTCTCGTTTCGATGAGATCGTCGATATAGTTGCCTCGACCTACAAGCCCCATCATCTCGCACTCTATTCCTACGATGTGGCTGTTATCTTCAATAGTTTCTACGTCCATACCCCGAAGATCCTTGAGGAAAGAGATGAGAATCTGAAACAATTCCGACTCGTACTCATTGAGAACACAACAAAGATTCTCGAAAAATCTTTCGAACTGCTCGGTATCCAGATGCCATCTGAAATGTAGCTCCTAAATCATACCCAATCCATGTATTCCCTCCTCCAATTCTTCAAGAATCTCGGCTATCGACTCGGATCATCCCCGTATCTCGCACGGGCTCTCGTGAGAGCATCTGGACTCGCATGACAGGAACATCTGACTATCCTTGAGCTCTGAGCTGGATGAGGGAATGTGACCCGAGAGATCCTCAAAAACCTCTCGAAGAATTCTCACCTTATGGCTTTCGAGATCGATGAGGTACGATTCACTTCACTCAAAAAATATGAACAAAGTAATGTACAATTGATCCGCGCGAATGTGCGAAGGATCGAGGACTACTGTGAAAATGGAACGGCAGACATCATCATATCGACCCTTCCTCTTGGTGGATTTGAGGACGAACTCCTGGAAGATTCTCTCAGGCAAATACAGAACGTCCTCAAGCCAGGAGGAATCTACATACAATACCAATATGCATTCCAGAACCTGAAAGATGTAAAGCGATACTTCAGTCTGAAATCCCTTCGTTTCGAACTTCGGAACTTCTGGCCAGCAGTGATATACATAACCGAGAAACAATAATGCTCAAGATACTCTCACTCTGGATCAAACGCATATTGATCGTCATCTGGGTCACACTCATCGTGAGCGTAGGATCATACTACTTCTACAATCCTCTCTTCTTCGGGACAGAATCACTGAAGCATTTTCTCGAACAATTCGGAAGCGCGCTTCTCATCGTCTATTTCTTCCTCTCCGCTCTTCGTGGCTTCACACTGATCCCAAGTACACCATTCGTCCTTGTCTGACTCCTCCTCTTTCCTGGAAGTCTCTATTTCGTCTATACTATCTCTATGATAGGTATTCTTCTCTCAGCCACCATGATCTACTTCTTCGCTCGAGAGATAGGATTCGAAGAGATGCTCCAGAAACATCATGAGAAAACAATGAAGAAATGTGAATACTGGACCAAGAAATACGGATTCTGGACCGTGATGATCTGGTCATTTCTCATCATCGTTCCAACCGATGTGATCTGTTATATCGCAGGAATACTTCGGATGAAATACTGGAAATTCATCTCAGCGGTTGCCATTGGTGAGGGAATTATCTGTATCTTACTCATATTCTGATGAGGTGGACTCCTCCAGTCACTGAAGCATATTCTCTAGGAATAGGATCGAAAGAGAGATTGCATTTCATAAAAATATTTTTATACTCTCCTCTATGAATCGCATTCTCATTCTCATCCGCCTCTTCTTCATCACCATTTTGCTTCTCTGAGTATTCGATATATCGAGACTGTGATACCTGAAGCTTGCGTTCAATGATATTCAGATATTTGCTGAGGTTCCTATGAGTGACTCGGATGGAGATGGGGTAGAAGATACTCTGGATCTATGTCCCCTCGTCAAGGGAACATCGACGAATCATGGTTGTCCAGAACTGCATATTCCAGATTACTCCCGTATTTTGGGCGCACGTCTCTCATGAAAAAATCTCTCAAACTCCCCTGGATCAGATAGTGATGCCGATGGAATCACCGATGAGAAGGACCTCTGTCCGATGATATTCGGAACTTCCGCCAATGAATGATGTCCATGAATATCGATACTCGCTGGAATCAAGGAGAATCAGTGTCTGAATACTGAGTTCTCCGCCCGTGGCATCATGTTTGCTTCTCCCGTATGTACGTCGTGCCCCTGTGAGAATGCTATCATGATGAAGAGTCTCGTGCGTACTTGTGACGTCCTCTTTCCTGCTATCCTCTCGAAAGATCTGAAAACCGTCTATTCTCGTGGGAATCTCTATCTCGTGCACTAATCTATGAATCATCTCATTCATTTTCGTTCTCACATCGAAGGTCGACATGCGAGCGAATCCACGAGCCAAAAAGTCCGTGGACCATGAGTCGAAGTAGGATCCATTCGCCCATATGTCACTGGTGATGATCCTCGCAATATCGCCTGGAAAAAGTGAGTCTGAATAGGAACTATCTATACGAAAGAACGAGAAATATCAGAGCATGCGCCCGTGATATTCATATCCCTCCTGAATCGAGAATATGCGGACTTCCATACTCTATCGCATCCGGTATCCAAAAATGATTTTTTCACCGCGCTCCAGAAGAGCCTCAGCGAGAGTGCTCTCCATCTGAGATTCCCCCTAGAACAGATCGTCTCAGGTACTGACAATATTGCTCAACTCCAGAGATCTCGCTCGATCATTCTCATTCTCGGAGACATCGAAAATCGGAAGAATGAAAATGAATTCCTCCATCTCTCGAGGGACAATGATATAATATTTCTCAGCCTTTTCCAGAGAGTTGAACTTGATCCATTCGAAGAAGAGATTTGGTTCGAATCTACAATTGTGAAGCAAGAATATCGAGAAGCTCTCAAGTGAGCGAAAATTGCTCAAGAAAAGCTACTCCATGAGCATAGAGTCGCCATCATTCAGTGTACTACTGAGGATAATCCCGTCCATCTTCTCAATCATTTTTTCAAGTATCGATATGCTCGATAATACACTCCTCCATCTTGTATTCCTCCACTCAGCAGGATGCACACACAACGACCTCAAGAGAGTATTTCCCATAGAGGATATATTCGATTCCGTGAGTCTCTGGGAGAGACTTCTCACCTGAGGTACTGATGTCGATATTCCCGAAGATCGACTCACGAAAATCATCGAGAAAACGCAGAAGATAGAACAAGAAAAAATACGAATGCTGCTCGAAAGCCGAGAAATACAGATCATCACATGGTTCCATCCAGACTATCCAGAAAGACTCAAGACTATACAGCATGCACCGTTCTTCCTCTACGTGAGAGGGAAACTGCGATCTAATCTCCCACTGATTGGTATTGTCTGATCACGGAAGAGTACTCCCTATGCCGAAAAAATCCTCGAGAAGATCATCCCTGATACGATACTCGCTGGAGTATGAGTCGTGAGTGGCGGAGCCACTGGAGTAGACAGTATAGCTCACCATATCACTCTCAAGCATTCAGGTTATACTATTGCGGTGTTCGGCACAGGGATTGATCGGTGTTATCCTGCGGGGAACAAGTCACTCTTCGAGAAGATCATTGCTCAGAATGGAGCCATTATTTCTCATTTTCCACTCGGTACGCAACCAGAGGTATATAACTTCCCGATGAGGAATGAGATCGTCGCTGCTATATCAAATGGCACATTGATCCCTGAAGCAGCGCTCTCGAGTGGGACTCTCATCACCGCACAGCTCGCCCTCGAGCATGGACGCGATGTATTCGCGGTTCCCGGAGATATCGATCGGGCAACGAGTGAGGGGACGAATATGCTCATTGCGACTGGACAAGCGAAGTGTGTCCGATGTTCATGAGATATTCTCGAAGAGTATTTCGATATTGCGAGTATCGGTGCGGGTATGACTCCTATCGTGAAGATTTCACCCACCTTCGAGAATGATATCGAGAAGATCCTCTATGAATCCGTAGAAAACGGAAAGAATAGTGTCGACGTTCTCATGAATACGACAGGACTCACGATGACTGACATCCTCACCAATCTTGCTATGATGGAAATCCGAGGATGTATCACTATGGGCGAGATGGGAAGGTATATGGTGAGATAATAGTGATAGTAATAGTCGGAAGCTGGCTTGGATTTTTTCGATTTTTCCATATACTATTCACTATCTGCACTAACTATCACTATCATGAAACAAGTCGTCCGCGCATTTCTCTTCAATCCCGAAGGTCATATACTCATGGCTCGTCACAAGCCTGGTACTCCATGGGTCCTTCCTGGTGGTCATGTCGAAGATGGCGAATCTCTTCATGAAGCGATGATACGTGAGATTCGAGAAGAGTTCTGAGTCAGTGCTCAGTTCTTCGAGGTGGATAGAGATGAGATCCTCCATCATAGGTGAAAGAAGCTCGCTCATCATGCTCTCCCTATTGCCATCTATGACCTCGAATATATGGACACTACGTGAAAAGATAAATCTCGTACAGAATATGTATTTCTCATGGAGACAGATGAGGACGTGAAGCATATCCAAACGGAAGAAATCAGTGAATACGCCTGGACAGATGTCGAAGAAATCCTCGCTATGAAGCCAAATATCGATACTTACGATTTTATCATAGAAATGCTCGAAAAAATAGTAGGAGAAGATGCAGAAGTCTAGAAATACTATGCACCAAAAACTCCGAGAAACTCTCAAAAATCATGACACGATTATCCTCGTCGGAGGATGAACGGGTGGACATATCCAGCCGATTCTTAACCTCCTTGAGAAAGGAGGTGGTATTCGTGAAGCGAATGA
>JAYTYQ010000275.1:0-1125 GCA_043742285.1 Candidatus Altimarinota bacterium | reverse complement strand
AGACTGGAAGACAGTACGAGATAACCGGAAACACACTATTCTTCTTATAGCCTGTGGGTTGGTAAATCTACAAAGTACTATTTAGGAACTTGTCTAATAGTATTCCCAAAATTCGATGCTTCAGGATTTGTATCCCAGAGTACATATGCTCAGAGAAATTCTGTACCTGATGGGGTCGGAAGAAATAACATTTTTATTTCTCATCGTTCACCCTGAGGATCACGATATGGTGATATATATTCCTGAGCGATGACTTCCCCGTTCTTATATCGTGCTTGGATATTCTTTCCTTTTCAGAAGACTATAGTATTTCTATCGCCTTTCTTTTTTGGTACATTCTGCTTAAAAACCAATTTTGTATATCTCTCATCTGGAAGATCACTGTATGGTGTATCGATAGTCGAGAATATTCGTGGGATATAAAAAGTATCTCATACCACGATTCGAGATAGTACTTGAGACTGAGAATATTTCTCTTCTGCATCGAGTCACTTTTTTCATGGGAAACATTGAGAAGACATATCAGCCTGAGGATATCCATAGACGAATGTATTTTCTCATATTCATTCTTCTAGTATTTTTCCAGATCTCGCATAGTAGTATCGCATGAGATCATACTCTTTCTGGTATGGGGGCAGCGTGAGTATACTAGAATCATAAGGGCTCTGAGCAAGAGTACTCATACCATCTGTATTTCATATGCTTTCCTGAAGTGCGAGGCAGCTACCTATCTGATCGACGAATCCTGTAGTTATCTCATAAAGAATGAGAGATCCATTCTCTCATATTCAGAGATCGACACGTGCTGGATATTTCATAGTATCGAGACTCATTACTCGTAAATATGCCTCTACTACAGTTTGCATTTCTTCTATTATTTCTCTCGGAAGGATAATTCATCTACTCGACCAGAGTTTCGGGATACCCTCATATAGAGAATCAGGAAGTTTTGAGCTATCTATCCGGCACTCTAGAGTTTGAAAATTCGGCATATACATAAAAAATGATAAAATAAAATCCACCTATTTCTGGCGGATAAAATTTTTGGAGAGATTCTGAAGCAAGTTCAGAATTGCAAGAAAAAACTACCGCCAATGCGAGAGATAATGATGCCATATATTGAGC
>JAYTYQ010000274.1:0-3490 GCA_043742285.1 Candidatus Altimarinota bacterium | reverse complement strand
AGACTGGAAGACAGTACGAGATAACCGGAAACACACTATTCTTCTTATAGCCTGTGGGTTGGTAAATCTACAAAGTACTATTTAGGAACTTGTCTATTAAAGTGCTCTGCTACTTCTGTAACAGATTTCTTCTTTTCGAGTATATCTCGCACTGCCTGTATCTTCATAGCAATATACTTGTCACATTGGAATCTCGGTCACATAGGAGAGAAGGATTATGAATCATATAGGCTAACGCCTATCTTCATGATATTCTATCCCATCTATCTCGATATTTCAATCGAGGAAGATGTAAACCTAATTGCTACAATTGTAACAGGAAACAAGATTTTTTTCTTGCTATTCTTCGAGATATCAAGTATGATGGTGGACGTATAAGGTTACAAATGACATCTTCTCATATACGTTCTCTGTTATAGATATTGAGTTGCAAATAACCTTTCCAGTACTATATAATGCTTATTTTTACTGTTATGAAGCCAAATTATATATATAGTTTCACGGTTCTCTTGGCTATAGCATCTTGAACACTTGCAGCAGTGAATGCTGAAAATAATGAATGAGATGGTTATCGACTCCCATTGAATACAGATCAAAAAATAGAAGTACATTCTGAGTGTAAGGTGGCTCGATCTACAGCCCTTGGAAGCGATGTGTTTGTTCCGACTCGATCTACAGCTGAATGGAATGCGTTCAAGGCAGCCGCATGACCACTAGGCATACAAGTCAATAATTGCCCACCTCCACCTCCACCTCCATGAGATGGAGATGGAGGTGGAGGTGGAGGTGGAGGTGGAGGTGGAGGTGGAGGTGGAGGTGGAGGATGTGGAGGTGGAGGTGGAGGATGTGGTGGAGGTGGATGTGGAGAGTAGAATTGATTTTATTACCTCTTTAAGTTTTTATGATGAAGACACTACTTATCACACTTTTGGCTGGAGTGGTTATCTGAGGTTTATATGTTGGGTATCAACTGTACCAAAATGATGCACTACCATTCAATATGAGACAACATGATATGGATGTTTCAGTACCTCACAAACCACAAGTCAATTCAGGATGACAAAAACCCGTTACATCGACAGGGATTCTATCTTCTCCTGGAATTGTCATACATTCATGAGCTCTCGTTGGTGATGAGTTTATTCGCCTCAAGGCAGTGAATCCTGATTTTGCTCAAGCAGATATATTGAGTATCAATGGAGACCTCACCGGTGCCATCGAACAATATCGAAAAGCCAAAACAAGAAATACAACCACTGAGGAAAATGCTGTGATAGACTTTGGAGTTGCCGGAGCTGATTTCATGCTCGATAGATCTCAAGGGATTCGTGATTTTGTAGCACTCGCTCAAGATGAGAGTTACCCCAAGCGAACCCGAGCTCTTGCACTGGCTCGTATAGATCTCCTCTCACGCAAATATAACGATGATACTATCCTTCAGTCACTTGCTACAGCACTCCAGATTCCTTGGACGAATAAAACGAATTTCACCTATGCATATGCCAAGAAGGTATACGATATCTATCCACTCTCGACGGCAGCATATTCTATCATGCATATAGGAATGAGTCGCGCACCAAATGAGGAAGAGACCAAAAAAATATATGATATGTACCTTTCTACAGTCGAAAAGGGTATTGAAAATATGAAACTTCATCCATGAGAACTCACAGAGGCTACGAGTACTATGCTTGGTCTTGCGAATGCAAAAGCTATGGTTGTGCTAAAATGATATACTTTTGTCTCAACTGGATCAGTAGAAAGTGCCTATGAAGAGCTCATACAATATGATCAAGAGAAAAAACTTGATATCAATCAGCAATACACATTTCTCTCATATGCGAACTATCTTGCTGGAGAACATGAATATTCCCGAGTGAGTGGAGTGCTCTCGAAACTTTTTGAATGAGGACTGAATCCACTCTTCGCAGAATCCCTCCCTAAAGCAACACTCTATCCATATCTCAAGACGATGCCAATAGGTGGACTCTCTAAAGATATGGTGAACCTCATAGGTATCATAGCAAGAGATGTTGTGCAAAAGTAACAATCAATATTTATCTCCGACAGTGAATCCTACAATCATATTATGAAATCTTTTCTTATTTCTGTTTGTTCTGCTCTGATTTTCATAGCATTGTGAGTGATTCTCTCACTTCAAGTTGAGAGAATCAGATATACACATTACATAGAGCCATATCGAGTAGAAATCTCTCCAAAAGATACGTATACTGCTATCTCAAGTTCTTGAAGTGGAAAATATTTATTCTTTGATGTGCGATCTGGAAAAGAATATGATGAACTGCATGCTTCTTGATCAGAAAGTGTACCAATTGCAAATCTTTATGATCGATGGAAAACCCTTCCTCGTTGAGATGATACTCCCATATACTTGATCTGTACGAGTGGGAGATTGGCAGCAGTTGCCTATGGCTATCTTCAGATTCATGGATTCCATAATATTCGACATATCGAGTGAGGTATTTCCAATTGGGTTAGTGAGGATCAACCAGTGATAGTAAAGAAGGTTTTTTAGGTCCCCCATTCAGATTTGTTATTTATATCCGAAAATGATCTCAAAGAAAAGTAGCCACAGTTGAATCGAACACAACTATTCCATTGATATCTTGGTCATATGACTGAGTATCTTCTTGGGGTTCATCGCGTACTATGGAATCCATATAGTCAATTCCCATACGACATGAACTGATGTGTCAGTTGCATTGCATCCGTCAGTTATGAGTATGCATGCACTGAATGATAGTGATATTTGGCGATGGAAGAACAATAGCCCCTATACGGTTGTCATATATGTAAGTATGGATTGTACGCATTGTAAAGAACTCGAGCTTTTTATGACCGGGGCAACCCAGGAATTATATAGATCAAAATTCTCTCTTGCCTATAGAGATGCTCCACTTGTCGATATAGAGCCTCTGGTTGCGGAAAAGACACTCATCGGCAGGTGTGTATATAGACAAAATGGTACTGATGATTACTTCGCATTTGTACATGACATGTATCTGCATTATAATCCTCTACAAACAAATAATGATTGGGTAAAAGTCATTGCCATTACCCATCTGAAGGATGAAAATGAGCTTAATATATGTATAAATAATAATGATATAAAATGAGAAGTAACAAAATCTCGGATTCAATCATTAGCCGATGGAGTCAACTCCACTCCAACGATTGGTATTTTTCAAAAATGAATACTCGTCGCAAGGTATTCTTATAATGCACAATGAGCACTAAAAGTATTAGAGTATTTAGCGCATTTTGATCAGAATGCGGACCAATTCTGGAGTGATGCATTATTCCAAGAATGGATGAAGAAAAGTTAGTTCTGGATGATTCTTGAATTCAGTGGAGGTGATGGAGATTGGTCTTTCCCTTGAGATATCGTCGATATCATCCGCTTCCGCAAGGAGAATCGAGAACTTGCAAAAACAGGAATGAAGGAGGCTATCGGTCTCCAGATGCTTCT
>JAYTYQ010000273.1:0-1132 GCA_043742285.1 Candidatus Altimarinota bacterium | reverse complement strand
TTTCTCATAGATCCTATGGGTTAATATCTTATAGTCATGCTATAAGAAGGATATAAAATACAATTTCCGAGGAAAATGCGAGCGCATTATAGAAAGAAGAAAGGAAAAAGCAAAACTTTCTCTAGAATATTTTTCTATTTCGGCAAGGAAAAGAATTTGCGAGAAAACAAGGTATCTGATAGGATGTTCCTAGTAACACGTGACGAGGTGAAAGTTCTAGATAGAGCTCATATTCTCTGTACAAGACCTGTCTCATAGTTCATACATTATAGTTCATACCTCTATCCATCATGACTCCACAGAAACAATCCTCTCATCGTCTGCATGAACTCTTCGGCACTATGAACGACCAAGAAGTGAGCAAAAAACTCATCAAAAAACTCCTTCAATACAATATGAAATATGAAGAAATCACTCAGGTGATCCTCTCCCATACAGAGCGAACATTTCTCGATGCCCGCCTCATCACCCTCGAGGAGTACTATCGAGAACTCCAGAGTGCGAAAAAAAGTGAAGTCGAGCAATTCCTTGCCTCGATGCCAGAATTCGAACTTGCCTGAACCTCTGTCGCGTAAATCTAACCTATATTCTACTATGTGAACTAAATCTCCTTATGACGCATTACCAACTCCTAAGATAACGACAAAAAAAGCCTGGGAAGTGCTTGATATTCAGAATTATTCACAATTCCCACAGTTAAAGAAATTCTGAGTAGAGTTAGAATGAGAATGAGAAAAGATTGTTTTGTCATCAAGAGGCAGATCATTCATATTTCTTTCCAGATTTGATGAATGGGAAGCAGCTGGAATGAAGACACCTCATGAGAGAGAACATACGATATCTTCTTGATCTCAAATATTTATTGAATCAATTGAAGGAAAAATGATTCTCACTATCAAAGATCCTCAACATAATAAATGAGAAGAATATAAGCTCAAGATTGAAAAGGGTCCTTCTCAATAAAAACACTCCGCTTTGCGGAGTGTTTTAAAACTATGTTTATCTCTATGGTTTACGGGGAAGATCCCTTGCTTTGCTCAGGAGAATTATTTTCTTACCAATCGCTTTTCTAGCTCTTGGAGACAATAATTATTTCACATCCTTGAATGTGAATTCTACATGCTTACGGAGC
>JAYTYQ010000272.1:0-1864 GCA_043742285.1 Candidatus Altimarinota bacterium | reverse complement strand
CGTCACGGATTGGTGGATGAGCGAGATGACCCATTCTTGGTGGGAGAATATAAGCAAAAAAAACTTAAGCGATACTGAAAAAATAGCACGGCTTCAACAGTTTTTTGCTGATAATGGCGAGGCTCTCTATGGTCGAGCATTGATCGAGAAAGTTATCACCCTCGAGAATACCCCATTCACTATTCCGCAATCGTATCCGACTACCATTCCAAGTCTCAATATTGTGCCTATGTGGGCAGGGAAAACCATTGGGTGGAGGATTGTCTAGCCTTTCTATTCGTGATTATAGGCATGGTGAGGATATGACTCTGGGCATAGTCTCTTCCTTCATCCATCTCGAGGTGATCACCCCATGAGAACGAGTGGCTGAGGGTGGGGTTGCAAGAACTTTCATATGACGGAATATACTCATGCTCAACCAAGTATTCTCAGGTAGAGTCGCTGATATTCGCGACATACTGCATCTATAAAGATTTTCTTTTCCGCTGCATTGGGGATGCTCGTATCGACAATACTCTGATATTGAGGCAATATTATCGTGAGACGCATCAAGGCTTGTGTTAGTTGCTCTCAGGTGAGTTGTGTCATGATTCGAGACAAGAGTGGGGTGATCTCTGGTCCACTCTCTTCCAAGAGGTATCGACTCAATATGAATGCTTCCCATCACACACAAAGAGTGTTAAGAAGGTCTGGATTCTGATAATAGCGTGAGAAATGATGCTGTGCAGGTCGCTCATGAGTATTCATAATGAGTAGATTATTGTCATAAAAATAATTTTGTCAATAAAATTTTCGAAAGTTCTACTCGAGAGAAAAATGCATAGAAGAAAAATGCTCATCTGCCCCGTCATTGCGAGGAGTGAAATGAGGTGGCGATGAGTGCTCTGTCATTTCGACTGAAGCAAAGCGAAATGAGAAATCTTGCTTGTCATCTCGAACTTGTGTTGGGATCTCAATTTGAAGATGTTGAAACGAGTTCAACATGACGCGAACTCTGGATTGCCCATCTACCGAACAGGGAGACTTCGAACTTCGCAATGACAAGGCGACTATTTCCTTCTTCTCGAACGACAGAAAGAGAAAGAAAAATCCACTGAGAGGATAGATTTTTCTTGATTCTTACAGTGTTTTCTATACGATTCTCCTGCTCCTGCTATCACAGGAGCAGGAGCTTTTATCCATAACCCCATTTCTTATGGGAAAGCTTCTTAGGTATATCTGTATCCTACTCGGATATCAGATAGTCACTCGTAGAGTGGCAGGTCGATATAGACGGAAACTTCTCCGCCAGTATCGGTAACAAAAAATCCCCGTTCACAGCGGGGATTTTTTTAGGAGCTTTCGATCCTACCTTCTTAGGTATTCCTCTTGAGAGGTTAAATAAATTATATCGTATTTTTATGAAAATCAAAACTTTTTCTCACTTCCCTTCTCGAGCGGCGAACACGTGAAAAAGAATAATCCACCCGAGGAGGTGGATTATGTATATATTTCTTTTCTATGACTAACTTGCAGTATCAGTATTATAAGCTCATTATTTCTTTTTTCGTAGATGACACGGTAGTCACCTACTCTGAGTCGATAGATACTATTGGTATATCATTTCAATTTTTTAATATCGAGTTAGGACTCTCCCCGGGCGAGTGCATGTATCTTCTCGACGATTTTTATGACATCATAATGTGGGATACTATCCATATCTTTTGCTACGGACTTGTCATAGATGATTTTATACTTTTGTGGTAGCATTTGTTTCGAGAAATTCTTTTAAATGGGTTTGGACTTGACGCAACTCCCTAGTTTCCGTATCATAGTCGCATGAACTATCCAAAGAATATGTTAGAATTCATAGATTCATTTCATA
>JAYTYQ010000271.1:0-1049 GCA_043742285.1 Candidatus Altimarinota bacterium | reverse complement strand
GGTGTCTATGTTTTAGCGAACTTGAGCGCATTAGTTGCCCTTTTGTTTCGCTAAAACATAGACAAAATCATTCTCAAAGAACTATTTTAGCGTTTACTTGTGTAAGCACTTTTTATTTATGGAAAAATATATTCGATATATAACGTTATCTATGATAGGCATACTTGGTACACTGAGCGTACTCTATGCTGCTATCAATTATAGTGAATACTTCCCAAATGGATCGAGTACATTGCAATCACTATCCAATGGCTGGACTACTCCTGTATCGAACAATACCAAGGAAATAGATACGCCCGAATGATGCAGAAGAGTGACTTCCACGCAAGGAACAGCTATGTTTATCCCGACTCGTACTCTGGCAGAGTGGGTGAGTTTCCGAGATCATCTCCCAAGTGGGATGAGTATAGCAACATGTACTATTGCTCCTATAACAGGTACATATATTGGTGGGGGTCTATATTGTTACCCTGATGATCGAATACCAGATCAAGCATGTCCATCTTGAGCAACTTTATGAGGTAATTGTAGTCCTAAATGATGAGATTGTTATGTAAATGTATGACCGGGTGCATGAGGTTGTCAGCAAATGGGTGTAGGAGTCCTTTACTGTCAATAGTATAGTGCTCCATAACTTATTCATAAAATTCTTATATTTTGATATTTTAGTAAAAATCTAAGATAAGTTTTTGGCATATTCCCCCTTCAACACCCATCCATCCCCTTCCGTGATCTTCACTTTCACGAGATCACCGACTTGTATCGGAGCAAAATCCCCCCTTCCCCCTTTCTCAAGGGGGAGTTTCGGAATGAATACTTCCTTGAAGTTTCTCGTACGACCGACCCAAGTATCATCTTTCCCTTCCCCTGAGATCAGTATCTCTTCTTCTCGTCCGACCATAAGGGTATTGCGAGTATGTACTGTCTCACGGAGGAGATCATTGAGGATGGTCCATCTTCTGGCTTTTTCTTCTGGAGATATATCATCTTCGAAGTGATTTGTCGCAGTAGTTCCAGTTCGAGCCGAGTATCGTGCGACGAATGCGAAG
>JAYTYQ010000270.1:0-1593 GCA_043742285.1 Candidatus Altimarinota bacterium | reverse complement strand
TGGTTGTCAGTATGACCTCGCGTGCAATGGCTATGAGATCCTCTCGGGAAGTATCCGCAATCATAATATCGAAGGTCTCGTGAAGGCTTTCAATATCGTCGGCAAGGGAGAAGAAGAGGTGAAAACCAAATTCGGTGCTATGTACACCGCATTCCAGTATGGAGTCCCTCCGCACGGAGGATTCGCCTTCGGGTTCGACCGACTCCTCATGATCCTCCGAGATGAGACCAATATCCGAGAGATCTACGCCTTCCCGAAGAGTGGAAAGGCAGAAGATGCGATGATGAATGCTCCTGCAGAAGTGGATGAAGAGCAACTTCGAGAGTTGCATATCAAGGTGAGGGAGACGAGTAAATAATTCATTAATTCTCTATTTGGAGGTTTTTTTCTTGCCTTTCCGTATAAAAAAAATACTATTGCCATACATTGTATTTTTCTACTTATGACTGCCACACTTACGATCCCACAGAAATCCCAGAAAATCTCTACTACTATACGTCTGGATAAGCAACTTCGAGAAGAGATACAGAAATTCACGGATGAACGACATATCGATTTCACGACTTTTATCGATCTTTCACTTCGTGAGACTCTCGTGCGTGGTATCCGATTGGAACCAAGGATGTCTGATGAGAAGTATGAATACTATCAGAAAATGGCAGATGATATAGACTCAGGAAAAGAGTCTGCATATGGTCCATTCGAAGGGAAAGAAGCTGTCGATTTTCTCAAAAAATATATGTAATGCGTATACAATATTCGAAGCAATATATTGATTGATTTCGATTACTCACTTCCTATGAGCAAAAGAGAGTTTTGCGCACTCTTGAGCTTTTTCTCGAGAACCCGAATCATCACTCACTCTCGAATCATCCACTTCGTCCACCTAAGGCACTCGATCGTTCGATATCAGTCTCTGATAATATGAGGATCATCTTTCGGAAGAAATGAGATTATATAAGTGTTGTCCTTCTTGATGTCGGAAATCATGATCGAGTATATTGAAAATTGTAATACTTGTTACCATATATCTATGAATATATTCCTCATCATCCTCGCCTCTGCTCTCCTTATCTGAATCGTCGGTACTCCACTCGCGATCTGTGGACCGAAGATCCAAGATATCGAGTCGTAGAGAAAAAAGATGGATATGAGATCCGTGAGTATTCGAGCTATATTGTCGCAGAAGTAGAGGTCGAGTGAGATATGAAGATAGCTCTGAATAGGGGATTCAGGCTACTCGCAGGATATATATTCTGAGGGAATGCTACTTGGGAGTCAGTGAAGATGACCGCACCAGTGATGGAGACGAGCGAGGAGTCTTTCGCTTAAAAAAGTTATATGATTTATTTGACTAGAATTAAAAAAATAATATACTTTTTTGTATGAATCATACAATCATCATCCGTACTCTCATATCTGAAATACAGAGAAGTATGTTTCTCTCGGATGTCATCATCATCGTCTGACCACGACAAGTAGGGAAGACGACATTGATCGACACGCTTCTCGAAGATATCCCGAGCGATCATATCATCAGGTTCAATGGCGACTATATCGCTGATAGACAAGACCTCCAGTTCCGATCTGAGC
>JAYTYQ010000269.1:0-2229 GCA_043742285.1 Candidatus Altimarinota bacterium | reverse complement strand
TCCAATGTATTCGTTCTGGACTCGTGATTCTCAGAACCTCTCCGAGAGTAGGTCAAGTATTCTCAGAAGATTATTCCTATAGGGAAATAGTGATTGATTTCTGAAGTACAAGATACCTCGTTCTCTACGATATAGATCCATCAACTGCCGATCTCATGATACTCGCTATTCGTCATCAACGAGCAGAGAAATATAGTTAGAAGATCAGGTTTTCCTTTTTCAAACCCTCAGAGCAAAACCCCCCTACCCCCCTTATCAGGGGGGCTGGTACCTCCGACACTCAGGACAAGTCCATCAGGGGGGCTGGTATCGCCAAATTCCCAACTTCCAACCTCCAGCTCCGAACCACAAATCCATAACACCCGAAAAAAAACGAGAAAAAATATCCGCATCCTGAAGCGCATACATTGACATTTTTTGAAAAAAATTTGACTTCTTCTTCTTCTTCTTCTTCTTCTGTAGGATTCAATGTGTCCGAGAGGACCCTCACCGATTCAGTACCAATTTTGGTTCTGATGGCTGTGAGGAGGAGAAATCATGTCCAAGAATTTCCGTTCCGTCCTGTTGGGCATCGACGGTGCGACGCACAACCTGCACCGTGACGGCGGCCCGAATGGCGGCCCGACTGGCGGCTTCAGCGCACCGGCGGCCGAGGTCAACGGCGTGACTTCGATGAACATCACCGACCCGGCCGCTGTCGCGGCGACTTGATCGGGCGGTGAAAGGGGTTCCTGAGGAACCAACCGAAACGAGATGTACTCCTCGGGAACCCCTACTAATACCAAAACAAAATCAGAGGATGATGACGAAAAGGTCTCGGCTCTCAAGCTCGAATCCTTCCGTGATCAAGAATCCCTCCCTCCACCTTCGGGTGGTTCGCGCCTTGGTTCACACCTCGGCGCTTTTTTTATTGTCTTTTTTTCAACAACTATCTCTTCTCTGTCATATCGAACGTAGTGTCGAAGATCCGCCGTGGTGGAAGATATCTTGCTCTGATTATTTGTCATTCTTGCGAAGCGATAGTCAGTATACCCCTTCTGAGTAGAATCTCTTCCCGAGAGATCCTCGGCTCTGCCAAGGATGACAAAAGGAGTGTAATTCTCTCAACCCTCAGGGCAGAACCCCCCTACCCCCCTTATCAGGGGGGCTGAGACTTCCCAACTCCCAACATTCAGAGCAAAACCCCCCTTAACCCCCCCTTCACAGGGGGGCTGAGACTTCCCAACTCCCAACATTCAGAGCAAAACCCCCCTACCCCCCTTATCAGGGGGGTTGAGACTTCCCAACTTCTCAGGTTCCAACCTTCCAACCTTCCAACCTTCCAACCTTCTAATACGTCAGATTGATCCCGAACGTGAGTTTCCCTGTATAGTCTCCAGCAACGTCATTCACACTCGGGAGGACTCCGTATTTCACTCGGTAGATATAGGTGGTCTTCTGTCCAGACTGGTCGATATTTCTCGATATTGAGACGAGTGTCTGCGAGATATTGTGGGCTGAGAGACTTCCTGAATATCAGGCGCCAATATTTTTGTCATATCACCATCCATTCGTCCCATTCCAGACCGTGATCGAGCCACTGCCGAGTGTGAGATCCTGTGTACGGATCATCGAGAGGTCGAATCCTGCACCGACCGTCTTCACCGTGATGAGGAGTTCCCCACTGCCGAAACCGACAATATCCGTCTGACGTCCTCCTATATCGTATATTGGGCTACTGATGATCCACTCGATCGCATCGACGAAGAGCGTCGTACTCTGTATCTGAGTATTTCCGACACTATCAGCGACAATCATATCGAAGCGGTATTTGCCATACGGTATATTCGTGAGCTGAAAGGTTCCCGTCGAACTCGTGATACTCGTGGTACTCATATAAGTCGGCGCAAGATTCGTCCCATTCCACGTACTGCTTCCCGTATTCCATGAGTAGATCTGCATGGTGACAGAACTCGTATTGATGCTGGATCCTGTGTCAACATAGGAGAAGGCATACGAGAATGTGCCTGTCGGAATGAGGGCCCCACTCGCGATATTCGGATTCGAGATAAGTGGTGGTGTCGTATCGGTACTGATATTTTTGGCAAATGATATATATTGGAGATCCGCGATATTGAGAGAGAAATCCCAGCTATTGGCACCCGTATTGTAGGTTCCCGTATACGCAGTAGAGCCAACTGCGAAGGTTCCATCACTATCGGCGAGGAGCATGAGGGGAGCTGTGAATCC
>JAYTYQ010000268.1:0-1426 GCA_043742285.1 Candidatus Altimarinota bacterium | reverse complement strand
AAAACCATACTATTATAGTGTTTTTATATTTTTATCAACTTCTGTATGAATACATGGATCATATTCTTGCTTGCAATCTTTGCAATACTCATCCCCATGTCAGTCCGCAAGATCAATCAGTGAGAGATCGGACTTCGAGAATTCCTCGGTAAGTATACCGATACGGTTGGTCCAGGAATATTTTTTCTCATACCAGGGATTCAGGTAGTTCGCAAGGTCGATATCCGTGAACAGGTGGTCACGGTTCCTGAGCAACAGATCATCACCAAGGACAATGTCGGAATGGCAGTCGACGGAGTGATCTATGTGCAGATCATCGATGCATATCAGGCAATATATGATATCAACAACGTCTTCATGGCAGTCGTGAACCTCGCACAGACCAATCTCCGAAGTGTGCTCGGGACCATGTCACTCGATGAGACGCTCTCGAATCGTGAAGCGATCAATATCAGACTCCTTGAGTCTCTCGACCGTGAGACGGGGAAATGGGGAATCAAAGTACTCCGTGTAGAGATCAAGCGTCTCGATCCACCCGATGATATCCAGAATGCTATGAGCAAGCAGATGAAGGCAGAACGAGAGAAACGTGCTCAGATCCTCGAAGCAGAGGGATACAAGCAGTCTCTCATCACGAAGTCAGAAGGAGATAAGCAGTCATCGATTCTCCAGGCCGAAGGACAAAAAGAATCTCAGCTTCTCAGAGCTCAGGGAGAAGCCAGTGCGATGATCGCTGTCGCTGAGGCGAAGGCAAAATCCCTCGAACTCGAGTCCAATGCTGCAGCAGAGTTCTTCAAGTGAGCTGCTGTCACCAAGGAACAACTGAAGGTGATTGAATGAGCTCTCAGTCAGAATACCAAATATATCCTCGACTCTGATATCCTCGCTGGAGTATCGAAGATTTTTGGAAAAAATGCTTAATTGAATAAAGATTCCCATCCACTCATCACTATTGTCTCAATTTCGTTCTTTTGTCATTCTCGCTTGCGAGAATCTGTTCCAAATGCTCTTTCTCTTTTATTTTTCCATGATAATTTTCTTCAGAAATTATGGAAGATCTAGAGCGAAGAGCGAACGAGCATAGAGAATGAAAAATAGAATGATTTACTCAAAAATATAAATGCAAAAAACTCGTGTACTATGAATATACAAAATATGTATATACTGCTATAGCTCGAGAAAAATAGCTCAAGCACTTCCTGAGAAAACAAAAGGTAGATCTTATAAATAGTATGAATTCTGAGTGGAAAGATTGGTCATTGGAACTATAGATGAGAAACCGATCCTCGGCTATCGCCAAGGATGACAAAGGAGAAATAATAATAAATACTACTCTATGACTCCGTATTTTCTATAATTAACAATTACCTATGTCTCCACTCCTCATCTGGATTGCTATCGCTATCTTTTTTCTCATCATCGAGAT
>JAYTYQ010000267.1:0-1669 GCA_043742285.1 Candidatus Altimarinota bacterium | reverse complement strand
CTCCAGGAACGACTATCATATCAGCACCGTCGAGCTTATATCCAATCTGTGAAAGCCTCTCAGATGATCAAATCGTGAATACTGCAACAGCACTATTGGTCAGTGCAGGAGGTGTAGCCAGGAGTGTGAGGGTAGGCTTCTCGGTATCGACGACTTCTATAGTTGAAGTATATGTGACTGTATTTCAGGCTACGTCGGATACAGTGAAAGTAAATGGCTGAGGTGAAGAAACAGAAGTAGAAGCTTTGATCGTGAACGTATAGCTCGTCAAATCTGGAGAAAGAGTTCCTCAAGGTGGCAGACTCCATGATCATCATGGACTGAGAGTCGGTGCTCCAACAAGTGGTTCATTGAAGGCAAGAGTGATTTTTCTCGATTCTCATTGTGAGAATTGTGAAGGGATGGCTCATGTATTTATCCACACTGGTGCGACTCCGTCCGTGACGTTGAGCATGAGGGGCACGAGAGTAGATACTCATCATTTCCCATTTACGGTGAGATCTACCTGAGATGATCCTATAGTAGATCCAACAGGAAGATCTACTGTCACCCTGTTGGTCAGTGGATCTATATTGATATTTGCTCATGTTATAGGTGCTACACTTTCCACCATTCTATCGAACTGAAGAGTATACGTGACTCTTCATCCTTGTTTTCCCGTTTGATTGGTGATTCAGGAGATCAGTTTTGGCTTGCCAGGCTTTATGGGAATTTTGACAATAAGAGGGGAAACAATTTGCGAGCCTGAAACTGTCTGAATAGATGCATTTATGACTGAACTCGGATCAATAGCTGGAGAGACCATGAGAGTCACAGTCATTTTTCATGATGCCTTATCATATACCTGCGAAGCAACGATAACTCACACGGGTGCTTTATCGAGAATAATCACAGGATCTGTTGTCAATAGTGGTACATATTGGAAAGAAATCTCAATCTGAGTTCCTGCTACTGCCTCAGATGGGATATTCGGAGCCGAGAGACGCACGACAGTTGGGCTTGTTACCGCATCCACAGGATCACCATCTCAACATCCAGGGAGAGCAGCAGCACCTAATCATCATGCCAAGAATATCCTTCTTCATGATATTTCTCAGGGATTCAGCACGTCTGCTACGATGTGTCGGAGACGTGCCAATACTCATAGAGCTTGCTGTGAGGTTGGAACTCAAAGCGATTTTTTTGCTGATGTAATCGATGCTGCATCAGAGGAATCACTGCTAACAGGAGGCGTTTGTTGAGAAGATGCCATATTCATGAAGGATTATGAATAAATTTTTTACACTCACATTATACACAATTAGCATCAGTGTCAACTTATTTATTTACATATCTCATATTTGTCAATCAATTTTTCGAAAATATTAAAAAACTCCAGTATATTCCTGAAGTTCTGTGAGATGAAGATATATATTATTTCGTTGGCTTCCATGTAGTGCCGACCTTCCAGCTTGGCATCATCTCTGCCTTGATATCGGAGATATGCTGGAATGACTGTGCCGAGAGGGCTCTGAGAACAGCATTCTCCTGACGCTGTTCATCTCTGAAGTCATGGAACTCGTCTCTGAGTCCATGGACATCCTTGCGGAGTCACTGAACTGATTGCTCGAGTGTTCCTACTCTGGAATCCAGAGAGGTGACCTTGGAATCCAGAGAGGTGACCTTGGAA
>JAYTYQ010000266.1:0-1834 GCA_043742285.1 Candidatus Altimarinota bacterium | reverse complement strand
TCATGGCAGGTATAGAGCTCCTACAATCGAAAAGTATAGACTCTTATGAGAAAATCATCGAGAAGAAAAAGTGTATAGAATGTAACGGTGAGACTGCTGACGGATATCTTTTCGGACTCCATCTCAGGGAAGAGATAGAATTCTGAGATAAGAGACTCTATCTCATATCCACCTTCGAAAAATACAAATAAAAAACGATCCTTATGACGTACGAGACGCCCCAGATCGTATTACCTTCGATGAGTTGTATGAGACATTCGTGAAAATGATTTTGCACTCATACCTGCCAGAGAAAGTGTCTTCGCTAAAAGACTTATAAAGAGTATATCGCATAATTCTCTAAAATCAAACTTATTATTCTCTCATTTGCTCTTATGGAAAATCAACACGACATCTGGAATGAACAAAAAAAATATCTGAGCACCAAAAAACTCTATAAAATCATGGAAGATGGAACAAAAATTCCACGAACTCCCATAAAAGAATGAGAAGTATGGTGGTGCAAGCTCGGGGTGAATATAGGGAATGAACTCTATGGGAAATGATCACAATACACACGACCAGTCCTCATCGTGAAGAAGATATCATGAGTCTCCTGTATCGTTATCCCTGCTACTTCCCAGCCGAAAGAGTGAACTTGGTTCTATCCACTCAGCATCGAGTGAAAACAATGATTTCTCGTATTTCCACAAATTCGTATGATCAGCTCGGCAAGATTCACAGATAAGATATGAGAGATTGGAGCCGAAGAAATGAGTAAAATTAGAAAGAAGGCAGGTGAATTCTATGGTTTTACATAAAAATTTGCCCGCCTCTTGCGAAGCGGGTCATCGGGTTTCCCCAAAATGTAACTACAGTATATCTCATAATTCTCTAAAATCAAAACTTTTTTCTCGTTTCCGTCATTCCTGCGAAGGCAGGAATCTCATCTCTAAAAAAATTTCTTAATCTTTTCACTATGAAACTCACTCTCCTCCTCATCCCACTTCTCGTCTTCATGACGTCTTGTACTCAGGATGATCTACAGAATGCATCATGATTTCTATTTATACTGATTCCTATACTCATATTTTTTGTACTCCCAAGAGAGTATCCGAAGTTCTGGTGAAGAACAAACAGTTGGCAAAAATATCCAGATGGTTTCTATAAAGATATACATTTTTCTCTTCCTTCTTTTTCGAGAAATCCTTTCAAAACCATAGAAATACGCCTCCAAAAAGATCCTGTCTGATGTACTCAAATGAAAGGAACTATAGAATTTATAACAAATACATCATGTCATATCGGTATTCTCGAGCTAGAAATAGATACCAATGATGATCAAATGAATGTATGGATAGAAGTAGATGACGCATGAGAAATAACATGAAGATCCCTAAAAATTCCTGTAAACAAAGACTGTGTAGAGTGAATGCCTGAAAATATATCTTTCAGCTGGGATATCTTGGCTCGCCTAGATACAAGAAATCCAAGCGTAAAAGAAGCATTTGAAAGCTATAGAAATATCGACGACGGAGATCTCGCATGAGAAAGAGATAGGATGAAGAATTGGTTCGAAGCTCCACAATTTCAGATAAAATTATCCTATAAAAACAAAGAAATATATAAATCCAAATGCTTCGATATAGCTGATCTTGATGTCCAAGAATATATAAGATGACTATAGTTTATAACTGCTAACACTCTCCCTTATATCTCTCCTATTCCTCCTCTTTCCACTCCTCGCCGACACTCTCTCTCACATCATGGCTCAGTGATACAGAGGTCATGCTGAATTTATTTCAGCATCTTCCAATCCTGTTCCAAATTATCAGAAGACCCTGAAATAAATTCA
>JAYTYQ010000265.1:0-2489 GCA_043742285.1 Candidatus Altimarinota bacterium | reverse complement strand
CTTAAAAAGGATTAGCATGCGCGGGTACAAGGAGTACTCTATCAAAAATAATTAAACTTGTCAAGCCCCCTCTTTCGTGTTATCCACATTTCCTAAAATAGCCTTATAAAATAATCTTATTTTAAGAAAATTACTTTCCTTTATCTAAAATCTCCGCACAACACTTGGAGCAACTCGCGGACGAATAGAGATTCGCGCCGAGAGGCGAAGACGGTTCGAGCGTGAACGAACAGCTTTGGTAGAAACTGTGCTCAAGTTTCTACATCTTCGAAGTCAAACTTCTCGAAAAAATATCGTGTTTGCGAAAAGTGTTGCGCAAAAAAAAAAGAAAAAGAAAGAAATTAGTAAAAAAAATGAAGCGTTATTTGGTATTTCCCTAGAAATTTCTTTAAAAAGATGCTAGTATAATGTACACATTTCTTATGGAAAGGCAAGTTTATTCGGGAACTTGTCTATTGAACTCGTTTACATGTGCTCTCATACCTTCAGGCACAAACATAGGACGTAAGAATTATGAATATTCTACAATTCTAGAGAGAGAGACGATAGTCAAGTTTATTTTTTCTTCATGATGAAATTTGCACTTCATTTCTTTTTCGTACAATGCATGCTATGCAACTCTCTCAACTCCTCTCACTTTCTCGTGATGTTCTCGATCGATCTCACAATCTGAAAAAATCAGATATTCTCACTCTTCGAGAAGTGATCATCGAACATAACAGACTCTATCATATCGAAGAACAGCCGATTATATCTGATACTGAGTATGATCAGATGTTTCATGCTCTTGCTAGACTTGAAGCCGATCATGACATGTTCGACTCATCATCCCCGACAGCGAAGCTCGCGATTCTTGCTTCTGAGCAATTCCAGAAAGTGAAACATATCTATCCGATGATCTCACTCGATAATACCTATAATACAGAAGAAGTGAAAGAGTGGAATGAGAGGACATTAAAAATAATTTCAAAATCAGAGCAAAATCCCCTTAACCCCATTTCACAAGGGGGAATCCAGGTCCTCCAGCCTTCTCATCTTCAAAAATTCTCCTACTATATCCAACCAAAATTTGACTGACTCGGTCTTGCGCTGATCTATGAATATGGAAAACTGAAACAAGCAATCACACGATGAAGTGGTATTGAAGGAGAAGATGTGACTCTTACAGCATATGAAATATCAAATATACCAAAAAATATAAAACAACTCCAAGATACAAAATGGATGGAAATCCGTGGTGAAGTGATGATGAGTCGAACAGAATTCGATCGTATCAATAGAGAGCGACTTGAGTCATGAGAAAAACTTTTCGCAAACCCGCGAAATGCTGCATCTGGGTCTCTTCGACAGCTCGATCCACTCGTGACTCGAAGTCGGAGACTTCAGTTTTTTGCATATTCTATTCCTTCTATAGAACAGTGAATTGATACAAATTTCTGAATATCTACGTATCAGCAAATGATGTCACTCCTTGAAGATTCATGGGGATTTGTTCGTCAAGATTTCGATTTCCAAGATTTCAATTTCCATTGACTCAATCTAGCAGATGTCGTACAAGTACTCGAAGAGGAGACAAAAAATCGAAAAGAATATTTCGACTTCGATATCGATGGCATGGTGCTGAAGCTCGACGATATGACTCTCTGGGACGCACTCGGTTGTACTGAGCATCATCCTCGATATGCAATTGCTTATAAGTTCCCAGCAAAACAAGTCCGCACGAAAGTGATCTCTATCGAACATTCGGTATGAAGAACGGGTACAATCACACCTGTGGCGAATCTGGAAGCCGTCGATGTGGGGTGAGCTGTCGTCAGACGAGCTACTCTTCATAACTATGATGAGCTTGCGAAAAAATGAGTGCGAGAAGGGGATTATGTCTTCATCATGCGAGCCTGAGAAGTCATACCCGAGATCGTCTCTGTACTCACTGAGCTTCGAGATGGAAGTGAGAGGGAAGTGCAGATTCCAGAGAAATGTCCAATCTGTGAGACAAAAATAGAGCAAGATGAGGGCATGGTTGCAATCTATTGTCCGAATAGACACTGTCCAGCCAAAATCCAATGACAGCTAGAAATGTTCGTATGAAAACAAGGCCTCAATATCGATGGTCTCTGAGCGCGCCAGGTCGAACTCTTTCTCGAACTTGGGTGGATCACAGACTTCGTCTCAGTATTTCATCTCTCGAGATATCGAGAAGCATTTCTCGGACTCGAAGGATATCAAGAGAAATCCGTGAATAATCTCATCAAAGCAATAGAAAAATCACGTCATACGACTCTCGATCGAGTATTTGTCGGACTCGGGATATCGAATGTAGGGAAAAAGACCGCAAGACAATTATCAATTATCAATTATCAATTATCAATAGAGAAAAATATCTGAGTACTTGATTCTCTCTTTTCTGTGAATGAAGAAGAATTACTCTGAGTCAGGGATATCGGCCCAGAGACGGCACGTGCATTTGTCGAATATATGTCTGAGAATAG
>JAYTYQ010000264.1:0-1622 GCA_043742285.1 Candidatus Altimarinota bacterium | reverse complement strand
CGGTAGAGGATATTGCCGAGCGAATTCTCATCTTCTCACTTCCATTCGTCTTCACGATGAAATCCTGGGCATCTGTCGTTCCGATAAAGTTCGTCCCTGGAGAAGTCCCTGCATTGCCCGTGAGGAGCCATGAGTTCGATGATGCTGATGCTGATTGCCATGAACCGATACCACTCGCATCACTCATGAATACCTTCCCTACTCATTGATTCCCATCGATCACTTGGAGGGTCCCACCTGAGACAGTGAGTTTTGATCATGGAGTAGAAGTTCCGATACCGACGTTTCCGAGATTATCGATTCTCATTTTTTCTGATAAAGTTCCAGTGTTCGCAGTCGAAAAAGTGAGTTGACCTTGTGATGATGTACTGCCATCGAGTCCTCCTCCACCGATACGAGCCAGTACCCCGAGATTAACATTATTCCCTCTATCTTGCACTTCAAAATCGATACTAGAATTACCTCACAGATATGCCCCAGATTTTGAGAAGAGGAGGTTTAATGCTGTTGTCCATGCATTATTCGTAGGAGATTCTGTAGTGATGATACGCATACTGCCATTTTGGATACCCAGTTTATATCCTGAAGAAGAGTTAACATTGAGTCCTGAACCGAGAGTACTTCATATAGTGAGATTGGCTTCTGGAGTAGTAGTTCCGACACCGATTTTTCCGGTAGGATCCATAACCATTCCAATGTTTCCATCATCCTTATACCAATTGTGCCAACCCGCGACACCGGCACCTACATTGCCTATTGTGTATCGTGGCTGAAGAGTGCCTCCCCAGTTTTTCGACCATAAACCAAAACTACCGTATCCACTATTATAAGTCATTGCCAAACGTCCTAAAGAGTTTGTGTTAATATACTGAAAATCTAACGCTGCTCATGGAGATGAAGAGTTCGCGTTATTCTGAAGCTTCAATAATGTAACTGTCTGATTTGCTACATTTTTCGTGATCGTGGCATCTCCAACTACATCGAGTGTTGTTACTGGACTCGTTGTCCCTATCCCGACATTGCCACTCTTGAGAACGCTCATGTAAACTGTATCTGACCAGTCTCTGATATCGACTTTTGACGCACTATTAGTCCCCATGTATATTCTTGTATCAGAACCTGCTGATCCAGTATTAGTATGTATTGCCCCAACAGATAAATAACCATTAAAGTTACCGCCAGTATTTATCCATTTCAATACTTGTCCATCCCCTATACCTGTTATTGGTGAGCGGAATGTTGGGGCCGACATACCAATCCTAGCATTGATAATCCCATCACTCGTTGCTCGCATGGTATAGTTAGTCGCAGTTGGTACAGTTCCTGCACCAAGTATAAAATATCACTGTGCATGCTGACTCCCACCACCGATAGCAAAAGTCCAAGTATCATCAACAGTCGAATTAGTGTCAGTTAAAGTCAAAAGTTCTTCCCCTGCCTTACTCACATGTAGTCTATTGGATGGAGTCACTGTCCCGATCCCGACATTGCCCGTTGAGAGTATGCGCATTCTCTCAGAACCATTCGTCTTGAATACGAGATCCTGAGCATTGAGTGATCAGAGAAAATCATTCGCGCCTATAGTATTCCCTGAGAGTGACCAGTAGGTTCATGATAGTGAT
>JAYTYQ010000263.1:0-3211 GCA_043742285.1 Candidatus Altimarinota bacterium | reverse complement strand
CAGAGAATCAAGATCCTCAAATCGGAGATCGTTCTCCTGAATGCTCAGATTGCGAAAGTACAGAAGAAGCTCGACGCTGCCAATATGAAGTGATCCAATTTTCTAGTCGCAATCTATCAGAAAAAGCTCACAACACTTACTCAGAGACTCGCTCAGAAGCAGGTAACACTCGATAGTCTCAAGAAATAACAATAGGGAATATGCCACGAACCTTCTTCATCGGTGATGTCCATGGATGCTATGACGAGTTATTAGCTCTTGTGGCAAAAATATGACTCATACCAGAAGATCATCTCTATTTCGTAGGTGATCTTATCAATAAGTGACCAAAATCGCTCGAAGTTATAGAGTTTGTCAGAAATCGTCGCAATACCTGGAGTGTCATCGGAAATCATGAATATTTCTCATTTCCCGATGAGAAAATGCTTCGAGATGTTGATGAAGGAAGAATAATTCTCAGCGAATGATGAAAAACCTGGATCCATGCGCAACAGGAAAAATCAAAACCACTTGAAGATATTTTACGAAAAAATGGTAATATAGACTGGATAAAATCTCTTCCTCGAGTCATTGAATGAATCAATTTTATATTAGTGCATGCAGGATTCCTCCCAGAATATGGTATTGATACTCCCATAGAAAATGCTACAACTGTACGAGAATATGAATGAAAGCCGTGGTATGAGTATTATGCATGAGATAAGCTGATTATTTATGGTCACTGGGCAGCAGAGTGACTTCGACTTCGCTCGAATACTATAGGACTCGATACGGGGTGTTGTTTCTGAGGACACCTCACGGCCTACTGTCTGGAGTCATGAGATATCTGGCAGGTCCGTGCCAATGCAGTCTATACTGAGCCAGCGAACTGGAAAGAGAAGGAGTGATAGATATTTGCAAAAAATCTTAAGAAGTGGTACTCTGTTGCTATGAACTCATCATATCCTTGGGCTAATTCACCTGATATACCACAAAATCTTCAATTTCCATTATGAAAATGAGGATTTGTAGTTGGATTGAATGGTGTAGATACTGTCTGAAAGACAGAGTTTGCTCAATTTTTAAGTCGTCAAGAATGATTTCAATATTTTAAAGTAGGGAAAAATCTTCAATCATGGCTCAATATTGACACTCCTGCTAGTGCTGTTATGTGAGGATTTATGTGAGCATCACTGGCAAAAATCAAAGCATGAGATAAAAGTAACAATATTGTTATGGACCCCGTTGACCCTATACAAGTACTCTCGCGACTACGTGGTGAAGGTAAGCTCGATACCCTTTCTGATACCGATATTACCTGGCTCGAAAGTCAATCTTTCCGCCTCATTCAAGAGTGCTTGAAAGAAGGTTATAGAATCATTTCCCTTCACCTGAGAGCAGAAGATCGTATCACAGCATCACGACTCGCATGAAGGATATATGATCCAACCAAGAGCACTCCCTATGATGCATGGCTCCAGGCCGACCCTAATAGACAAGTGAGAGCTGTTGCTGATATCGCATGACAGATAAGGGATCTCGAACGGGTTTTTGCATGACAAAAAAGTGTATTATTCGTCCAGTATGATACCTCGCATGCCGAAGGGTATCCTACGAATCTTGATACTAAGGAGTTTGCACACTTTCTGGGGTATCTCGCTGAGTATTTTGGTAAAAGTACACTCCCATCAATTGTCTGGACTCCATATGAATGAGATAGTGAAATATTAAAATGGTCGAACGATAATATGCATCAAGAGATTATCCTCTCATCTGCTCCACTTTCAGACGAAGTAGAGAAGCGGACAAGTTGGACTATTCCTACATTTATGAAAGATGGAGAGTGGCATGTAGGGTTTGGTATAGATATATTCGACTTCAGCATATCATCTGGAGAGCTACGACTCAAGCCGTGGTGAGGGCAATCTCATCTTGGTGATCTCTCGGTTCGTATTAGTCAAAAATTTCGAGACACGACGGCAGGGGTAATATCTACTAATACAAAAAGACTTAATCCACAACAGAAAATAGTAACTTCAGTATGGAATACTGGATGAACCAAGGAGCTTACGCCGCATTTCACAGAATTGACAGCAGAGCAATTTGCAGATATACGATCCACTCCACGATACTGCCAGATTCTCTCCTTCCCTATAGCAGAAATACTGCAAACAGTTCATAAAAAAGAAGGATCGCTTGAGCCTTATATCACCCACCAAGGACAAGAGTATCGTCTTGCAGCAGGTTCACTTGAGATGCTTTTGCTTTTCGCTCACCAAAAGGGTATACTTTCGTTACAATAATCATGTTCCTATGCCTCAAAACCTCGAAATCGAACGAAAGTTCGTCGTCAATACATCGCATCCTGAGTATCAGAAAATCCGATCTGAGATATCTGGACAGAGACTCACACAATCTACCATTCATAAGGAAGCTGGTTACAAGCTCCGTATTCGCATGATCGAGGATATTGCGACAGGAGTTCGTTCATCATTTTTCTGCTTCAAGGTCACAAAAAAATGAGATAAAAATGATCCATCTATGCGCGATGAGTATGAATGGCCTGTCATGGATCGTAATGCTCTCTATATGATGATCGGTCATGGTGAAGTATCGAAGCTTCGTCGTGAATGGGATGATCCTGCAGGACTTCACTGGGCAATCGATGAGTATGAGTGATCCAATGAGTGAGTGGTCACCATCGATGTCGAGATGCATGATCCAAAACATATTTTCATAAAACCAGAATGGTGTGGATGGGAAGTGACCAATGATGCTCGACTCAAGAATTCTTCTCTTCAGGAAACTGAGACAGCTTTTTCTACATGGACAGAAGGGCAAAAGAAGTGGTACAAATCTCTCGAATTAGGAGATGGAGTATCTGTATGGCCTATCGGCGAGGAGAAAATAGAGAAGAAGAAGACATTTTTCCAGCGATTAAAAAAAGCATGGAAGATTCTCAAGGGGAAAGAATAGTTTTTGATTTTTCTGGGAAAATCCATACTCTTTCGGTATGGATTTTTTCTTCATCTATTGGCGAGAGATACTCGCGAGTATCTCTGTCCTCATCGCGCTCTACTCCTATCAGAAATATATTCGGTCTATTTTCGCATGAGAAACTGAACCACACATTTTCGGCTCTTCCGCATTTCCCTTTGGTAAAACTCACTATTACATATACTCAATATAAGACCATTTATGGTCTTATATATTTTTATACTTATTATTATAG
>JAYTYQ010000262.1:0-1343 GCA_043742285.1 Candidatus Altimarinota bacterium | reverse complement strand
CCACCATTTTGTCTCATCATCCTGAACAACCGTGAGATAGTTGAAGAGTGCGTCATACCAGACATAGGTCACCTGTTCTCGATCAAATGGTAGTGGAATTCCAAATTTATTGGTCTCTCGGGAGATCGAGAAGTCTTCGAGTCCTCATCTGACGAACTCGATAATCTCATGGTATCGGCTTCTCGGCTTCACGAAGTCTGGATGAGACGTATAGAATGCAAGGATCTGGTCCTGATACTTCGAAAGTCTGAAGAAGTAATTCTTCTCCCTGAGATGTTCGAGTGGTTTGTTGGGATGATCTGGGCATTTAGCATCGATAAGATCTGATTCTTTCTTGAATGCTTCGCATCCTATACAGTAGAGTCACTCATAGATTCACTCATAGATATCGCCTGCATCATAGGACCGTTGAAGTACTTTTTGTACAAAGTCTCGATGACGAGCCTCTGTCGTACGAATGAAGTCAGTATAGTGTATACCGAGTCCATCCCAGACCGCTCGGTGCATCTCTGCCATCATATCAGCATACTCCATGACTTCCATTGAGAGTGCGGCTGCGGACTCAACGACTTTCTGTGAGTTCTCATCGACACCCGTCGAGAACCGGACTTCATCATGTTGCAATCGATGATAGTTCGCAATCGTATCAGCGAGAAGTGAAGAATACGCATGACCAATATGAGGAACTCCGTTGGAATAATAAATAGGCGTCGTGATGTAGAATGGTTGCTGCATGAGAAAAAAAGAGGGTGAGAAAACTAGATACCACCACCAGCAATACTTGGGTCAAGTGAACGGATGATAAGGACCGTTCCTGGTTGCAATATGACCTGACTTCCATTGAGCTCACTCGATATTTGGACAGCAAGAGAGCCAGTCGATGTGATATTGAGTGTTCACTTCATATTGATCGCATAGTCTGTATTGGCTGATGGAACCTCTGATGAGACCACAAGCGATCATGCTGAGACAAATGATCCCGCGTAGAAGCTCGAAGCCGTGAGTTGCGAAGTGACCGATCCTACAAAATCAGTATTTGTTCAGCTGACTTGTGTCAAAGTCATACCGATACCATTTGATCCAGCATTGGAACGAAACTTCCCGATCACTTCAAATTGGTATGGTCACACGGGAATATCTGTCGAAGTCAGATCCGTAACAGAGGAAGCCGCCGTAATACTCGATATCTGTGGGGATGTCATTCTATAGATATACGTCGAGATACGTCCATTCGATGGTATCTGCCAACTCGCTATACCATTTCCATCACTGGTGAGAATCTTTCCGGTTCATTGCGAACCATTCATGATCTGGATGGTTCCACCTGAAAGCGCGAGAAGTTG
>JAYTYQ010000261.1:0-4103 GCA_043742285.1 Candidatus Altimarinota bacterium | reverse complement strand
CTCATACGCTTGCAAAGACCTTGTAGAGTTTTGAGAATGGAAGGAGCTCTTTTTCTCCTGCCATGAGCGTGGTTGTCTGACAGAATTCAGGAGATGCCTTCGCTATATCCGTGAGAGGTTTTGAATCAATCGTGATCGATATATCACTACAGGTATTGAATGAGATCGCACCGGTCGAGTGATTCACGAGTTCGATTTTCGGAACATTGGGAATAGTGACATCTTCCTTATCCACTTGGAGTATGACTCATTGGCTCACGAGAGCCGTGGTATTGGTAGTTGTTTTCGGGAAGAAAAAAAACTGCACCGCAAGTGAGAGCAGAAATACATAGGCAATGATCAGAAGTGTTCGAGAATTCATGGAAGAAATTGTTATTTTTGAATGGTGAATTGATAATTCATCATTGTTTAGCGCTACTCCCCGACCATGATACTCGTGAGAGCAATCTGATTTCAGGCGATTTTCTGATGGCTACATCTGAGAAGTTCTGCTCGTGTGATCGAAGAAGGGATGACCAGATCTTCTCTAGGGATGAGTATTGTTCGTCCACTGCGACTCGTCACACTCGGAAGTGAGAGGGTACCGTTCTTGAGTGCTTCGAACGAATCGAGCACTGCAGAAATATCGAGGATTCATTCTCCATTGATGGCTGTGAGTTTTTCTAGTCGCTTGATTTGGGCTTGTATGAGTGACATTTTTGAATATAATACGGGCATATTATAAGGAAAAATGGTTAAAATCAAGGACATCCGTGAAAGACTCGTGAAAAATCCTTGAGAATACCTCGAAATCAAGCTCACGATTGCAAAACGCACCCTTGCGCTTTTTTTCTTTCTCTACTATACTGTGCTCTTATTCAATATTGGGGGATTCTCATTTTTCTTCTTCACACTCCCGATACTGGCGATTCTGACATTCCATCTCTATACAATTCTAGTGATAGTGATGTCATGGTTCATCTTCTCACTCATAGAGTATACTCAGCATATCTATTTTCCGACGAACCATTGGATTACCCTCATCGGACTCGTTTTCGCCATCCTTTTTGGGATCTTGGGTCTATCTGCTCATCTGCTTCATTTCATCGTCTAAATCACACTGTATGCGATATCTTCTCTTATGCATTCTCGCGTTTTCTCTCCTCACGTCTTGTTCACTTCCTGGTACTCAGACGGAGAGTACATCCGATGGGAATACGACACTTGTGGAGGCAAAACTTTTTTCATTGCGGGTTCCCAAGACGTGGACCGCAGCACTCGTGAATACTCTCCCTACACCGAAGAAGGGAATGATAGAGATCGCATATGTCTCACCAGATGTGAAGTATGGATTCTCGAACAACCTCATCGTCATGAGCAATGTACTCGATACACCGATGACCTCGAAAAAATATAGCGAACTCAATCAGATCCAGACAACTCGCAACTATCTCGAATATACGAAACTCACGGATGCAGAGATGAGATTCTCAGATAGTGAGATTGGGCGTGTCTATACCTTCGAAGCTCGATACAATGAAGCTGCTCCACGTATGAAGTTCCTCCAGACTGCTCGTGTGTGTGGAGGAACTGTATATCTGATCCATTTTGCTCTCACGCTCGATAAGGATCCGACGATCTATGTTCCATTGCTTCAGACATTTATCTGCAAATAGGGGAATATTTCTATTTTTTTTGATTGCCTTTTTCCTTGCTTTTCCAGAAAAATCTTTATAATGCGCGCATTCGACACCATGGCAGAGTGGTCAATTGCAAGAGCCTGCAAAGCTCTCAAATCATCGGTTCAAATCCGATTGGTGTCTCCATCTCAATATGTCAAAAGTGTCTCATCTGAGACGCTTTTTTTATTCTAGAGCTGCTCATATTATTTCCCTGATTTTCTCCTATTGCATTCTCGGCAGAGCATCTGGCAATTCTCGGTGGTCGTCTTCCCACTCTGAGACCATGGCGTGATATGATCTGCCTCCATCTCAGCGAGTTCGAAGTGCGCAAGACAAGCACTACATATGCCCTTCTGTCGCTCATAGGTCTCTCGCTTCATCTTATCAGTGAACGCACGGATCGAGAGAAATCTCTCTTTGCGAGTGAGTACATACTCATAGATACCCGATTTCTTCGTGACATCTTCATCTTGCATGAGTCTTGTGATCTCTATTTCGAGTTTTTTCGAATCTATTGGTGCATCTTTGAACTCATTATAGAGTGGTCAAAATGCTACTCCTTTCATCTCTCTTCGGTAATTCGGAAATACGACCTTCGTCCAGCTCATCACATTCTGATAGTAGAGCCAGAGAGCATTCGCATTGGGCTCGTGCTGATGCTCGGACATATATGTCTCTATGTTGCCTCCAGATATCCAGTCGATCGTCGTCTCCAGATAGTCCTGTCGTATCGGCGAGCCTGTCATATAGTCACTTCCGAGTCCATAGGCAGGACAACTCGTCCGAGAGAAATACCGCTTCGCATCCGTGAGCCACGTTCCTGTATAGATCGCATTTCTGAGCTCCTGATCCGTGAGTTTCTCACCTGCGATATTGATCGTCTTGAACCAGTCGAGCTTCTCCCGATCATTCCCTTCACAGAAGTAGACCATGAGACGATAGTCGAGTATCTGCTCTTTCTCGACATCTTCGAGGTTATGGAAATACTGGAAATCGAGTGAGAAATTCCCTGCTACATATTCACAGATACTGATCGTCCGCTGTTGTCCATCGAGGACTTCATAGGTATCATCCTCATTCTTCACCCAGTAGAGTACATTCAGAGGGAAATCCCGACGCACTGTCTCGATGACACTATCTCGTTGCTTGTCCTTGTAGACGAATTCTCTCTGATACTTGGGACGGATATTGAGCCGACCACCATATCCCACGACACCATCTTCGTCATTGTTGATATACCCTGCTACCACTTCACGGATCGTGATTTCTCGGAGTTCGATCTTCATAGATAAAAAATTAGGAAATAGATTTTTTGTTGCGGATGAGAATACGCCCATATCTTAATTTACCATTTATATATGGTCCATCTTTTCATATTGCGGAAGGAATACCTGCGAGTCATTTTATATTTCCTGCTATAAGACCAATAATTTCAAATTGATCAGGACTATATTTATCGAGAAATGTTATCGGTACACCCATGATTCCAGAATAATCTTCCGGTATGTCTTTCGTCTTATCTACATTGATAGCATCATAGTTATCATACTTAGGATATTCTTCAGGTGTATATTTTTTATAAAGTGTGAGATCTTCATGTCGTTCCTTATAATCGAGATTCGTGAACCATCGAACTCACTTTACTCTGATATATTTATTTCCTTCTGTATCTATCCTATTTCCAGCAGCATTCAGTGGATAAGATGAAGGAACTCTGAATTCCCTATCTCCACTATGGATGCTATGGCCAAACCATACTTTATTTTTTTGAATGAAACTAAAAAAATCTTTATATGTGACCGCATTTTGGTTACCTATAATAAGAAATTTTTTCTCATATTCGAAAAGTTGAGCAACATATTCTCGAAAAAGTGAGAATGGTGGATTGGTTACAACGATATCTACTTCTCAAAGTATCTCGATACATTCTGGACTGCGGAAGTCTCCATTTTGTTTGAGTGGAGTTTTTAGGACATCTTTGAGATCAATCTTTCCATCATGATTAAGATCAAGTCATCTTGTAATCTCCAATTTATAGGAAGTTTTTGTATTTTCATAATGAGTAGCGATAAGTTTTTTTATACCAAAAAACTCAAAACCTAATGCAAAATATCGAAAAAAATTACTCTCCTCGGGATCATCACAGTTACAAAATATCGTCTTTCCTCGGAAATGCTCTTTGTATTTTCAAATTTCTTTTTCAATATCGGTGAGCTGTGTATAAAATTCATCATTTTTCGCCTTATTCGCATTGCTGAGTCCTATATTTCAGGATTTCTTTTCGGACATATAAAAAGGCGTACTTAAGATTAAGAACGCCAAAATATCGTGTGTTTTTGTACTTTAGCAAGAAGGGACAATGAAGTTCCGTCTCGCTAAAGTACCAATCTTGCTCGCTTAAGAACAAAAAGGGGTGGACAACTTTCATTGTCCCTTCTTGCT
>JAYTYQ010000260.1:0-2461 GCA_043742285.1 Candidatus Altimarinota bacterium | reverse complement strand
TTGGTTTCCATGGAGCATTACTCTCATCGAGTTCTGATCGAATATCACTGATTCCCTCGAATGCCTGCGTGATCATGCGATGTGAGAGATTATGATTTGCTTGCTCTTCTTGACGGAATGCACGGAGATCTTCTCGGATACTTGCGAAGCTATTATCCGTTTTGTTGTTATGTATTTCTTGCTTGGTATTGAAAGCTTCTTGCTTGGTGATGAAAGCTTCTTGCTTGGTGATGAATCCAGAGAGAAGGACATAGAGAGATTCGATCGAAATTTCTTTTGTCATAAAGAGTATAATAATATATACAAAGTATACATTATTTCTTATGGAAAATCAAAAGAAAATATATTGACAAATTACTTTCTTCTCACTAACGACAGTATCTCCGTGAGAAATATCGTGATGATACTGATCACAACAAGGAGAATTATCTTCCCACTGGTCGTGAGAAATATCGCTGAGAGTCCGAATATAGCGGTGAGCGAGAAGATGATCATACGAATCTGTTGTTGGCTGAGTCAGAGTTCCATGAGGCGGAAGTGTAGATGAGTGGATTGTTCTCATTTGAGTGGGTTCTTGCCCTTCATGATACGACTCGTCACGACATAGACGAGGTCGATGAGGTAGATCCCGAGAACCGATACTGCAGTGGCAATCTTGCCTCCTGCGACGATCGCGAAAGTCGCAAGGAAGAAGGCGAGCATGATCGTTCCAGAATCACCCATGATCACTCGTCTTGATATATCCGCTTGTGTGAGAAAGAATGTCGCAGGGATGATGATCGCGAGGAGTGTGAGGAGAAATCTCGAATTCTCAGCGCTCGCAGAAGTCGGATCTTGATTATAGAGCTTGAGCGCGAGCCCTGCTAAGATCATGAAAGATATGAGTGCAAATCCTCACGTAAGTCCAGGCACTCCGTCTGAGAAGTTCACACTATTGAAGACGAGAATATACCAGAAAATCGTCATGAGAAGTGGAATATAGTAGATCGTGATATGGAATGCACCGATGAGAATATCGAAGTGATAATCCGTGAGATTGAGGACTCCACCGAAAATATTGCTCACATAGGAAATCTTGATGCTCGTGAGTCCGATGACCGCTCAGACACCGATCTGCATCAGGAGACGAAAGATCGGAGATATTCGAATCCGTGATTTTCCAATCGTCTCCATATCATCAAGAAATGATACGACCGCGATGAATGCCCCGAGTGCGATCATGATGTGGAGTCGATGCTCGAGGATCGCTGTGAAGTCCAGAATGAAGTAGAGAATCGGAATGAATACGAGAATCGTGAGAAAAATCGATATGCCGGCTCCATAAGGAACGGGTGATCTCCCGCTCTCAGACTTGTAGAGGTGAGGACGATCGAGGCAATTGTATCTTTTGAGACCAGAGATAATACCCTTCAGGATGAGGGGCGAGAGAATACAGGAAGTGATAAAAAGAATGATGATCTCGAGGGAGAAGGGCATAGGTTGGAATCTTGGAAGGTTGGAAGTTGTGGGTATTACCCTCCTGTTAAAGGGGGGGGAGCGAAGCGAAGGGAGGGGTTTTGCTCGGAAGTTCGGAACTTGAGCTCTCAGCTCATTGCATTCGAACAGATCTATCTCCACCGCGAGTCTACGATTTCTGAAGAGAGTTCGAAATATGAACCCTATTTCTTCGCATCTTTCGCAATCTTCTCTTCGATCTCACTCTGCTTATCTCGGATATATGACTTTAGAAATTCCTTCTTGAAAAAGTAGAAATATCCGAGTGTTCCAAATATAAATACCGTCATGATAGTTCAGAGATTCTCGAGTATAGACTGATAATTCCCAATAAAAAATATTCCCAAGAGGTTCACACTCGCCGCCCAGATGATCGAGCCTGTCATATTGTAGAACCAAAAGCTTCGTTCCTGCATGCCAGAACCTCCTGCGATGAATGGGACAAATGACCGAGTGAAGTTGTGGAATTTCCCGAGGACGATATACCAGAAGCCATTATTCTCGATCTGTTTTTCGAGAATCTTCTGTTCGGTCTTCCCGACTCAGAACCAGTCACCGTATTTTTCGATAAGCTCATGTCCATACCATTTCCCTATCCAGAAGCCGAGATAGTTCCCGATCATAGCACCGATAATAGCCGAGATGATCGTGAAGGCAAAATGATCTCGAGCCCAGAATCCTCAGACGAGGATCATGATATTCATCCCTGGAACTGCTGTCCCAATGATCGGAAGTGACTCGATACATGCAGAGGCGAATGCGATTAGGTAGTTCCATGCTCAGAGCGTCTTGATGAGTTCACCCATCCATATGATCGCCTTCTCAATCCATTCTGGATGGATGAAAGATATGATCAGTATGCCGAACGTGAGGAGTGCGAGTGCGATCGCAAGGAATTTCGCGAGGAAGGAGAGAGTTTGCTTGAGCACGAGAAAGAGGATTATGATGCCTCTAGAGTATAGAAAAA
>JAYTYQ010000259.1:0-1232 GCA_043742285.1 Candidatus Altimarinota bacterium | reverse complement strand
GTCATAGTTAGACAGAGAGATTTTTGATATTTTGAGCGGAGAGATTTTTTGCGAGAGTGACCCTTTGTTGTTCTGCAATTTCAGATAGGATACTTGCTCTCTCATCTTTCTTTTTCCCTTCATCGATGAACCGAGCATTCAGAGTCTCGAGATTGGAGAGGATGATCAGATCGGTGATATCGGCGATATCTCGCATATTGAGTCACTGTTTTGCTTCAGTTTCATTTTCTTCTTCCCATTGTTTTGCGGTCTTTCCCCAGAGGATCATATTGAGCATATCGGCTTCACTGGCATATACGAGACATTCTTGGTATTGCTTGAGATTTTTTCCTTCCAGCCTTTTCGCTATAGCATCTGTGTGGATCCGATAATTGACTTTCGAGAGACTTCTTTTTATCTGCCATTCGAGCGATTGTGTGGTAGTTTTTTCGAGTTCTTTGAGTCTTTGGAACTCTTTGATAAGGTAGAGCTTGAATTGTGGAGAGAGCCAAGTAGCAAACTCCATAGCGATATCTCTGTGAGCAAAGGTGCCACCATATCTTCCTGCACTGGATCGGATTCATACAGCATTTGTTGCTTTGATCCACCGTGAAGATGAGACTACAAAACCATTTGTCCCTACTTCATTTTTAATCTTACTGAATTCCGTAAGATTAAAATCTGGATTGTATATCTCTTCCCAGGTTCATAAAAATTCAATGGTGTATTTGGTAGTGAGCCAGTGAGCAATGATAAGTCCAGTATCTTCTCATTTGAATCGAGCCATGTCCGTGAGACAGATGAAGTCATCATTATTTTCCCCGATATTGATATGGATATCAATATCCTTTACTTGAACTATTTTTGTTGATTTAGACATATATACAAATTATGAAATAATTTCTTTGAGCACTCCATCAGTCTCAGCTTCGAGAGCGAGTATATCCTTCGTGATGTCTTCGAGACTTCGAGGAGGTGTATATTCGTAGAAGTATTTATTGAAGTTGATCTCGTATCATACCTTTCTCTCCTTGTCACTGATCCACGCATCAGGAGCGAATGGGAGGACTTCTCGGGCGAAGTATTCATTTATATTTTCTTCCAGTGGGATATTTTCCTTGTCTCTGAGGTCTGCATCGCTTTCAGGTTTTCATTTCTTTGTGATGATAGTTCCATGCTCATCTCGCTTCGGTCGTTCGACGATGATCTGAGTATATCCGAAGTCTTCATTATCGAATATTTTGGAGTATTCT
>JAYTYQ010000258.1:0-2249 GCA_043742285.1 Candidatus Altimarinota bacterium | reverse complement strand
TGGATCACACGTATCAAATTCTTCGAAATCAATCGAGAGATCGATACCATCATACTCGGCCGCCTTTGCGAGGAGAAATATCTTGTGAAGTCCATAGCCGGAGAGAGATGCGGTGGAGAGGAGAAGCATAATTATTATTCTACAGGATAAAGTATGTTATTTTTTTCGATTTCAGCGAATAAAAATCGCTTATAGTAAGACTTTATTGATGGTAAAAATGTATACAAAAGGTGTCTTCATAGGGGATTATTGAACGTATGTTTTATATGGGTTGGTTCAGAATTAGGCCAAAGAACATCTATTTGTTCAAACTCATGATTTTTATATGAATATTTTCATTTTGGAATTGATGGATCGAACATATTCATAGCACTCGAGTAGTAATTTTTCAAAATTTTTGAACTTTCTTCCCCGCTTAATACTATGGGAATATAGAGTTTCTGGAGGGGTATATCGGTATTCATGAATAGATGAGAAGTTAAGTAGTAATCTCATCTGTAACTGCTTAACATCATCGCAGTTTCGTCGAATGTACGAATCTTAGAATAAATTCAACTCAGTAAATATTCTGGATATCCTATAGATTTTATTGTACCTAATGCCCCAAAAAATATTGATTTCATTGCTATATTCATCATACCTCATACAAGTGTATACGAATGTTCTTCTTTCAAAATTAAATTTTCTACCATGAGGGTTAGGATTTTATTTGCTTTTTCTGTTTCTCAGACACTTGCCTCTATAAGAGCATACTGGAGTATAATTCTCTCGATATTGAGATCTGATGACATATCTGGAATAAGCTCATCTGCTAAGTTTTGAGGATTCATTTTCATACAATATCAATTTCCTCAAATATTGTTCGTATTGACAATCTCCATGAGTCGTTCTATTTTCTTGAGATCATCGGAAGAGTAAGTTACTGATATAAATTTGTCAATATCTAGAGATCAAGAGAGTGAGGATAGATACTGATTCCATTTATTGGATGATTCTCTTTCCCTTTTTTTCCGATCAATTTCCACCATTGTATATTCATCTTGTTTTTCCTGTGGAAGACGTTGAAAGAGAGTTTCTTTTGTAACTTTTCCAGATTCTATTCATTCCTTGTCATCCATCGAGATAACTGATATGAAATAACTATTATATTTTCGCTCTGAAATGAATTTCTCATTTAAAAACAATAGATAATTGATGTATTCTGTCTTTTCTGGATTGCTTTTATATAGTTCTCTCCATATAGTTCCTTGAGGATGAGTACTCAAGAATAGCATGCTTGACCTACTATCAAGTTCTTGTGTGATTTTTTTTATTTCAGAACACATTTCCGGTGAGATCCTTGGAATATTATGGATATCGACTCAAGAAAGTGCAAAAACAGAGTCAGGTATATCAGCGAGTCCAGATATAGGTCGTGAGTATATATAAAATATGCTTGTCAATATAATAATCCAGCTAATACAACTGATAATGAATAATTGTGGTTTCATAACTCGAAATATGATGATCAGTCATCACGAGGATATAATGCATATTCATACCAACCAGAGATTGAGGCTAGAAAATGAATCTAAAAGGTCTGAAAGAAGTAATATTTCTCCACGATATCAAACCACGATAAACTCAATGAAAAGTACACAAATGAATATAGGAATAATGAAGAAAAGTAGTATTTTACTAAGTATGCTCAAAAAATATTTCCACATAATATTATGGTATCAGGAATTATTCTACTGTCATGAAATACAATCCTACACCAATTTCTCCAAAAATACAATTATTCTACATACACCGTAGCTCTGCTACGTTCCAAATTTGTTCCTGTAGTAAAAAGCGTTCCGAAGGATATTTTTCGTAATACCTCGCTAGCTCTGCTGCGAGGATAGAAAAATAAGCTTTTTACTATTTATTCCTTATTTCGTGTACTTCCGATGCGATATTCACTGAACCTGACTTTTTTGCGAGCGAGCGTCTCTTTGATTGCTTTCTCATTGTAAGTGAGGATGGCATTCCCACTCTTGAGTTCGAGAAAGATGATCTCTCTGAGTCGTCATTCGGTGAGCCCATCGAAGATGATGTAGTCGCATCCCTTCCCTATGAAGACCATATCCTTCGGTGCATAGGGAAAGTCTGGAAGTGCAGGAAGGATTTTCTCATAGAGTTCTCCGAGGATCTGATTCTTCGATCATCTCACGGCTGATTTGCGAATGTTCTTCGCTTCAAAAAATGATGATATTCGCATCAATGCC
>JAYTYQ010000257.1:0-1633 GCA_043742285.1 Candidatus Altimarinota bacterium | reverse complement strand
GAAATACAAAAAATGAAGGATCTGCAGTGACTTCCCATCAAGTCTCGTGATGGCAGAGATCTCACCTATTTCCGTTTTCGAGATAAGATTCTCTCGTGTATGTGTCATCCAGAACTCGAGAATATGAGAAAGAAGTATTTCTTCATGCGACTCGGGGAAGAAGTCGGAAAGATCGACAATGGCTATATGCTCACGAGTTGTGCAGGGCGAGACCTTCCCATGGATGACCCCATCCATACAATTCCTGATGAAGTAACGCTCGATCGCTATCTTCGGTGAGATTCTACTCTCGAATACCATGAGGAAGGAAAAATTCTCATAGAATATAGATGACTCATCATCTGATCAGATCGTGTGAAAAATGGATGTATAGAAAATATATTCCCCAAAGATTGGCGTCGAAAGTAATAGATATATGAAAAATCCCTCATCATTGGATTGATAAGGGATTTTTTTGAAGAGGTTATTTGGAGAGCGAATCGATTTTCTCCGTGAAGGCCTCATATGGATAAGCACCTTCGATCGTTGATGTTTTCCCTGTTTTATTATTTTTGATGAGTGTTCCTGGTGTCCCTTTGAGATTGAATCCTGCAGCCTCTTTAGTTTCATCTAAAAATTTCTGCATGGTATCCTGTCCATCAAAGCATGATTGCCATTTTTGCTTATCGAGTCCTATTTTCTCTGCCAGTTCTGGAAGTCTGGATACGGGGAAGACTGATTCTCCTGGAGTAGACATTCACATAACAGTGGTATAGAATTGTACATATGCAACAGGTCCTCACACCTTCTCTGCACAGAGCGCTCCGATTCCTTTAGCCTCTGTTCCAGGATGGTTCACTCAACGACTATTCTTGAAGACAAAATTCACTCCCGAACCATATTGGGCAAGAAGTTTTTCTTTCAATTGTGTCTCGTGATATTGCTTGAGACAGAATGGACACTCCATATCTGAATACTCCGTAACAGTGATTTTGGCTTCTGGATTTCACTCTATAACAGCACCATCCTTCAGACTTGCCTGTATGTTTGTTGCGGGTATGAAGCTGATGTCACGTTGTGGAGTATTGATTGTGGTCGTGGTTGGAGTTTTTCCACCTTGGGATGCTATGAATTGTTTCAACTGAGGAAGATTCGTCTTGAATTGTATGAGTTGAGCCTGTAAGAGAAGTTCATAATTTGCTTTTCCACCGACCTTCGCATATTCCACTTCGAGAATTGATCGCTTGATACCAAGAGGATCATTGAGAGCGGTGAGTCCAATAGAATTCCCAATCAGCACATAGATAGCAATGACATTGAGTAGTATTGATATACAGACTGTGACGAGTACGAGAGTATTACTGACTCCAGTATTCTGATCTTGCACTACAGGATCTTCGATTGAATGAGACGATTTTGGAGTTGGCATATTGAAAATAATAAAAAATACTCGGAGATTCTACAAGGATTGAGCTCAAAATCAAAGAAAAAATGAAAAATTCTTTGACAAAGATGAGCCTTGCAACCTAGAAAGTACATGAATTCATTTTCTGAATCTCATAATATGCTCGAATACCAACCATAGCAGCATTATCCATGGAGTAGAGATTCTTGACAGGAGCGAGGAATGGTATTCATTTTTCTCGAGAGATTT
>JAYTYQ010000256.1:0-3255 GCA_043742285.1 Candidatus Altimarinota bacterium | reverse complement strand
GAGAAATATTAATGAAGTCCTCCCATGATACTCTTTCTCCTCATACTCTGTCTCTGTATCGTTCTTGCTTTCGAATTCGTCAATGGAATGAATGATACCGCGAATGCTATTGCACCCGTGATATATAGTCACTCCCTCAATCCGAGAAAATCGGTTCTGATTGCGGCGGTATTCAATTTTCTCGGTGTCATGTTCGGTGGAACCATAGTCGCCATGAGCATCGTCCACCTGCTGCCACTTGGGATCATCGTGAATCAGACGGCCACTTTCTGAGTCGTACTCGTGATCTCGATCCTTGTCTCGGCAATTATCTGGGATCTCGGTGCATGGTATCTCGCACTTCCTGTCTCGAGTTCTCATGCACTCATCGGCTCTATTCTCGGTGTGAGTATTGCGATCATGTATTCTGCAGCAGGAGTAGGATTCACTCCACATTGGTCGAAGGCTCAGGAAGTGATCATCGGACTCCTGATCTCACCGGTGATCGGCTTCTGACTCGCACTCATCCTCATCTATCTGGCTCATAGAGTTCTGAAGAAAAAAGAATACTTCAAGGCACCATTCTGGTCATGGGATCATCCCAATCTCCAGATGCGATCGGTCCTCATCGCCGCATCAGGGCTCGTGAGCTTCATGCATGGGAAGAATGATGGACAGAAGTGAGTCGGTATTGCGACACTCATCCTCGTGACCCTCATTCCTGGAAGTTTTGCCGTGAATCCTACACTCGATAATGTGACCATACAAGGGAAGGTCCATACGCTCTCAGCTCAATTGGTGAATGTCGATGTGAATACACTTCCAACCAAGGATGCACTCAATATCACTCAGATCAAGAAGAATCTTTCCAACCTCGATGCCCTCCTCGCAAAGACTGACTTCGATAAGCTGGCTGTGAGAAAGGATATACTCAATATTGCAGATTCCTATAGCAATCTTGATATCGTCAAGCTCGGGAGTATCCTTCCCAATGCCAATGCGAGTGAGAATATCACTCATTCACTTATCAATATCAAAAAGGACGTTGATGCCCTTGCTAAAACCACCGACTATGTCGCATGGTGGATCATCGTCCTCGTCTCGATCGCTATCGGATCTGGCACAATGATCGGATGGAAACGTATCGTCGAGACGATCGGTGAGAAAATCGGCAAATACAAGATGAACTACTCTCAGGCTGCATCCTCAGCACTTGTCACTGCAGGTGCTATCGGGATAGCATCAGGACTCGGACTTCCTGTCTCCACCACGCATATCATGTCGTCGAGTGTAGCAGGAACAATGGTCGAAGAACATGGATGGAAGAATGGTGTTGATCCACATATGATCAAGCATATTCTCCTCGCATGGGTCCTCACGATGCCGACAACGATCATTCTTGCTGCGAGTATATTTCTCGTACTCAAGTGGATTTTTATATAGGATACTTCTCTCTATTATTCCATTCGTCTTTCTCACTCATCCGTTCATGCGGATGATTTTTCTGATACTGAGTATTAGAAGTGGTGGAAGAGGGAGATAGGAATCTAGGTCCTTCTTGGTACTATATCTCTGGCAAGAACGAGTCATGACCTATCTGGAGAAGTTCCCAAGATTACTTCTCTTGCATTGTCTGAGTTGAATATGTGAAAGTCGGGATTGACAGAATATATATAATTGTTATAGTGAATTAAAATTCGAATTCTAAACATAAAATATATGCCTACTCTCTCTCTTCCATTCTCTCCAGAAGAAATAAGAAATGCTATAAATGTATATGGATGAACCCCTTTCTTTCTCTACAGTGAGAGCGCAATACAAGAAAGTTCGGCTCGTTTGCAAGCAGCATTTCAAAAGCAAGGTTTTGGAAGTTTCCAAAATCACTTTGCGGTCAAAGCCAATCCAAATAGGCACGTGTTACAAGCCATCGCCCGTACTTGAATGGGAATGGACTGTAGTTCGATTTCTGAACTCAATTCAGCAGAAGCCGTAGGAGTCACTGGAGAGGATATTATGTTCTCATCCAATAATACTCGAGAGACACAATTTGCGAGAGCGAAAGAGCTATGAGCAATCATAAACCTTGATGATGTTTCTCATATACCTTGGCTCGAAAGGGTAGGTATTCCAGAATTAGTGTGTTGCCGATGGAATCCTTGAGACCTCGCAAAATGAAATGGCCTCATATGATCACCAAGAGACATCAAGTTCTGAATGATATGAGAAATGTCCTCAGGTGAGTCCACATTAACAACTCCTCAAATAATTGAGGCATTTAAGATTTTACAGCAAAAATGAGTGAAACGTTTCGGACTCCATACCATGGTCGTCACCGATGAGAGGCGCGTCGAGGCTCTTGTGGAGACTGCCCGACTTCTCTTCACTCTTGCACATCAGATTCATACAGAAACAGGCATCAAGATGGAGTTTATTAATCTCTGATGAGGCATTAGCGTGCCTTACACTCCAGAGCAAGACGATGTGGACTTATGAGCATTTACTCTCTGAGTCCGCCAAGCGTATGATCAGATATTGACTGCGAATAATGCTGGATCCCCCGCTATCAAAATGGAGAATGGACGACTCATAACTTGAAATGCTGGTGCTTTTATTACTCGAGTAATCAATGTTGCAGAAAAATATCATCGTTTTGTTGGACTAGACGGCGGTATGCAGGACTTTCCTCGTCCAGGAAGAGTGAGAGCATATCATCATATTTCTGTACTCGAAGCTACTCGCAATAGACCTATTCTTCAGCAAATACTTCATGGTTCACTCTGTATATGAAGCGATATATTCACTCCTTCATTGAAGTCCGGGGATCCTCCATGAAGAGATTTACCAGAACTCTATCTGGGAGATTTGATTGCCATACATTGAGGTGGTGCACATGCCCATGCAACTTGATATAATTATAATGGTCAACCGAGATGTGGAGAAGTCATGATAATGGCGAACACTAACACGGCAAAGATTATTCGATACCCACAAACCGAAGAACAATTGCATTGGGGAGTACCGCCACTGAAATAATTTGACTTCCATTATCTTTTTTCTATATTCACCTGAATGACTCATACAGCTCTGATCATCATGAAGAAGATTATCCACTCATGAGCGGATTCTTTATGATGATATCTCTATCGACACAGATCAATCCGCTCTCATCAGGGCGGGTTTTTTCTTCATCGGATCTTCGGGACTTGATATAGGTTAATAATATTCGACGATTATGTTTCCTTACAAAAACTTTTTTATTTATAATTTTTCTCTTTA
>JAYTYQ010000255.1:0-4116 GCA_043742285.1 Candidatus Altimarinota bacterium | reverse complement strand
CTCTTTCGAATATTGGAGATATTGCGTATCAGTATCATACAGGTATCATCCTCGTCCTTGGACCATACAATCGTGAGAATGAGTGAGAGTCGCTCTCCATCATTGCGCTTGCCGAGGACTTCGACCTCGAGATCCTCATCACGCGTCTCATAGACGCGCTTGATATCTTCCTTCATGAAGAGACTTGAGAGAGAGTGCCCGATGATTTCTGACTTTTTGTATCCGAGGATGAACTTCGCACCACGATTCCAGGAGGCGATTCTCTTCTCTTTCACGAGGAGAATTCCTTGGAGTGATTGTCTGATCACAGAGAGGAGGAATTGTTCAGAAGTATGAATATCGAGAAGTGTCATTGGAGTCGATCAAGAATGCTGTTCGAGAGGAGGCATAGAGAGTATTATATGAGTTGAACCTGATCTGCATCTGAGAGTTCATGAGAGATATCCCGGAAGATACCATTCACATATGCACCAGTGATCTGATCTGGGAGCTTGGTATGGATTGCTCGTGCGAAATCCCTGAGAGAATGCGACTTCCTCAGGAGGATCATATCTTGATCGGGAGAGAGACAGTAGATCATCGTCTCAGAGAGCGTAGGACGAGCAAGCGGATGGATATCGATAAATCTTCACTCATTGCGGATCTTGGTATAGATGTGGTGAGCGGCAATACCGTTTTCGGCTTTCTCGTTCATCATTCGAGTCCGTATCTGGAGTTCTATGGGGAAGGATTTCTGATCCTTGGATTCGAACATGAATCCGAGATGGAGGCTCTGATATCCGTTGAGCTTCGGAATACTGATATAGTCCTTGTAGCGTGTGACATCGAAAGTATAGGATTTGCCCAGTTGGTTCATGAGTGCATAGCAGAGATCTGGATTGTCCTCTTCGATGATCACGCGAAATGCGAAAATATCTCGAATCGAGCTGATCTGCATATCCTGTTTCGCGAGGATCTTACCGTAGATACTGAGTATACTCTTGCGCCTTCCTGATACCATGGTCACGTGAGGAAATCCCTTGAGTACTCACTTCAATGCTCGGAAAAATTCGTGTATCACATAGCGTTCAGCATTGATATAGTCGACCATCTGACCATGAATATTTCTATACACTTGGCTATCGAGGATCGAGATCGAGAGCTCATCGAGGATGAACTTGTGTCGGTGGATATTGTACTTCTCGAGGAGGGATGAACAGAGGAGGTTGTAGCGGTATGCGCATACTCGTCGCTTTTTCGTATCAGTCTCATCCTTCAGGTACCGGATGAAATAATCCAGATTCTTCGTGAAATCCTTCGGTGACTGGTGAATCAGATACTCGATGTATTCTCGGATATTGTGCTCATTCTGCTTGCCTGGACCAATATCCAAGAAGAGTGATTCGAGATAGTGAGATTTTTTGGATTGTTTCACGGCAGAATGTGAGTAAAAAGTGTGCCTGTATTCGGCGCTATTTCTTCAGGATTTCCTAGAATGGTTCCTGTATTTTCGAAATCGTATTGTATGCAAAATTGAGCCAAAATCGAATAAAATAAAGACATTTTTGAAGATGGGGTTTACAATAAATACTTAATATATATAGTACACTAAAATATTAAGTATTTATTATGAAAAAATCACAATCTTCTTCCTCTACAATGGCAGATTTTTCTCAAAGATTCATTTCTTTTCAGAGAAATATGAGCAGTTATTTAGATTCAGGCAATCGGTTATGAACTGTGAATATACGCAGGGAATTACGCTCTCTTATAGAGAGTCTTGAGAGTCTCGATGCATGAACAATGTGAGGAACAAAAGCAGGCTTGGTGATTATTCTGAAGGCCATACATAGCTCAATATGATCAGAATGAGAATGTTTGATTGGATCTCCGATGACACAAGCTTTGCCTCCAATAAGTATGGACTGATTGAGGCTCGCTTGGGAAAATATACTTCTTCCATCATTAGGTGCTATCATAATATATCTAGACAATAGAAATACTTGAGCTACTCCACTTCCCCAATGGATGCTTGGTGCCCATATTCAGGAAAGACCTCCAATCAGTTGACAGGCTGATTCATTTCGTTTGATGCCACCATCTTGATGCTTCTGAGACAGAATTATTCTTTCTACGAGAATATTAAGTTCTGCAATCTTGAAACTTTGACCGAGTGTTCCAGCTCATTGAGTATGTATTTCAATAGTTGAATACCTTCTGAAGACTGATACACTCATACAACCACAATACCAAGTACTGCTGACTACGCTTCTCTCTCTATATTCTTCTGATCAGAAGAATATAGACTTATTTGCTTGTATTGATCATGTGAGACTGATTCTCGTTGGATTAGCTAAACAGGATCAATGACTTCGAGCTACTTCGTGAATAAATATTGAGGCACAACGCGCGTGACTCAAGCAACAATGGAATCAATATGTCCAACAAAAATCACCTTGAGCCGCAATACCAGTTGCTTCATATCAAGGACCTCAATCTGCTTAAGAGTTCACTATTTTTTCAGAATTCCATTTCTACTTGCCTCAATCACCCATGAGCAAACCAACCCAAATATCATATCCCACCCTTTCAGATGATGAGTACAGATTAGTATAGTGAGCTCAGTTGAGAGGTAGAGGCGATTCCCTTTAAGATAAATGCATTAACTCAAGACTGAAATCTTCAGGTATCTCAAATCACAGACCTGATAAATGTATCACTCTGATTTCTAGAGAGACTCTCTGAGTTCTGGAAGGATTCAAATATGGATCGATTATTGGAGGCACATTTTTGAATACTATCCCAGACGAATCCGGGTGCCACAAAATGAGCCCATGATATTCAGGATGCATATCTTGATTCTATTATAAGCATATGCAGAGTAGGCTTGGATGGGGGCACACTCAATATACATATTTTTCAAATTATGATCACTACACTCATCCAAGTCATGTCAGGACTCAGGACACTTTGACAGACTTTGCTCACGCTACCCGCACCATGACCAGACATATGACTTGCTCAGAAGACTACACTAGCAGTTCATAGCGTGCTTTGAGAACGATCGAGAGGCTAGAAATCCCAACTTCCCGCCATATTCGAACTCTGCGTATAGTTGATGACGGTCGTCTCGAAGAAGTTCCCTTTATCAGCATTCGGATCCTGGAGACGATCGAGGTGCTTGTAGGGATTCACGATCGCATCAGGGTAGAGTGGATCAACACCAAGCATAGAGAGACGCTGATTGGCGAGCCAACGAGTATATCCTTCAGTACTCTCGCCTCCCATGCCTGGAATCCGTCCTCAGAGAATGAACTTGCTCCACGCGATCTCCTGATCGACCGCTGTTCCCATCATCTCACGAATCATCTCCTCATCGTAGATACTTGGGAATTCACGCTTGATCTCACGGATGATATTGGCGAATATCGTCACATGGGTGAGTTCATCTCGACGTATATAGGCAATCATACGACCTGTGGCAGGCATTTTCATGTGATCGACGAGCGTATCGAAGAAGGCGAACCCATTGTAGAAGTAGAGCGATTCGAGGAGGAAATTCGCAACAATCGCACGGAAAAACGTCTGCTCTGTTGGTGTATCGACCAAGTCTTGATAGATCTGACCGATATACTGATTGCGTTCGAGGAGGATCTCATTCTCTCGCCAGAAGTAGTAGATCTCATCTCGATCTTCCACCGACACGACGGATTCGAGAATGGTCGCATAAGATTGTGAGTGGATCGCCTCTTGGTATGCCTGTATAGCGAGTATGAGATTGACCTCAGGACTCGTGATATAGTTCGAGAGATTCGGGAGATTCACGGTCTGGATCGAGTCGAGAAATATGAGAAACGAGAGGATTCCTTTGTACGCACGCTGTTCATCTGGAGTGAGTGTAGTCGTGAAGTCACGGGCATCATCCTTGAGTCCTGAGACCTTCTCAGGGAGCCAGAAATTCCCGACCATCACCTGATAGAGGCTCTTTGCCCAGGGATACTTCACGGCATTGAGATTGAAGAGTCCAGTGGTAGACCCTTTTATAATAGTTCGATCAGCAATATTATCCTTTCCGAGCGCATTGAATATAGGATTTTTTGTGATTTTCTGATTGTGACCTATCGACATATGGTATGT
>JAYTYQ010000254.1:0-9360 GCA_043742285.1 Candidatus Altimarinota bacterium | reverse complement strand
GAAACACCGATCACTTCATGACTATGATCTATCTCAAGCTTTGAGACTTTCCTATTTGTCAAGCGAGATAGCTACCAAAGGGAAATGCGGAAGAGCCAGAAAAAAATGCACTCATGCTCTGAAATGGAGCTCAGCACGCATGTGAAAAACTCAAAGATACAAATGAGAACAAGAAGCTGAAAAGTACTCTTAAGAAAATTTTTGCTGAAAATCCATAATCTATCCTCTATGCTCATCATTCTTCTCACATCTTGGTGGAATATCCCTCTTCCTCATTGGCGGATATTTTAGTGAAACCTTTTTACTCGAATCTGTCATGAGGAAACTCGTGGCAGATTTTTTTTATTTCTTCTTACCTTTCTTTATATGAAAATCCTATCGGCACTCCTCCTCACCTGAGAGCCTGGCATAAAGCCCAATAAAAATCTCAATGAAATCTCTGCTCGATGACTCGAGAGGCTCGCATGATCACTCCATAAGTGAGAACATCATCCTATAGAGTTCACGACTGGTATATGACTCGATTCCCAGACAGGCTCGCTGCTATCATAGTCCCGACTCTCAGAGTGATGGAGAGACTCAGATGTCTCGGCATCTCTGATTATCACTATACTTTCTATCAGGCGAGAGCATTTCTCATATGAGTCCAGCGGATAGATCCTAGAGACGCACTCCAGATATCCCAGCATATGAAGGCATATATACGAGACTATATACGAGCGAAGTATCCTCATCTCGAGTGATCTATATCTTTCGAGTTTGATAGACGGATCAAGACTGATGCTATCGAGAAAGTGAGAAATATCTTAGAGGTATCAGACTCTCCCGATATGAGGAAGATCATCTGATATGCAGAGAGTAAGTGAAAGAGTAGAGAAAGTGCATATCTCTATGCCGCTGCCAATATCGTCTGCAATCTCTACTCAGGTAAGGCTCATCATATCGTCATGTGATGAGAGAAAGAGCGTCCATTTTTTCGAATGTGACAAGCTTATGAAGCGAGTATACCAGATAGTCCTGAGAGTAGCTTCGTCATACAGAGTACCTGACATATACCACCCTACTATCCCCAGATATGAGGAGAGTCGTATTTCGATATGCACTGATCTCATAGAGATAGTGACATAGCACCTACAGATCTACATATCAGATATGACCTTTCTACTTTATAATTCACCATTTCTCCCTATGAAACCACACCATATCATATGAATCCTCGGAGGTATGTGACCGTATGCCTCACTTCGATGCTTACAGTTATTACTCGATGAGTCGAAGAAATACTCTGCTGGATCGGCGAATAATGACTTTCCACATATCCTCCTCGATAGTATACCTGTCAGCGATCTCACAGAAGCGACAGATAGCCTGGCTGAGACAGTAGGATCTGTACGCACTGAATACCTGAAGCTCACGAAGATGGGTGCAAGTATCATACTCATGGCATGCAATACTATGCATCTCTACACTCACATGATCTATAGAGATCATCCCAATGTGCATCACCTGTCCCTCATCGATGAAGCAATCCAGGATGTAGTATCGCGTGGACACAGGAATATCGGTATACTCGGAAGTATGAACACTATAGAGTCGAGGCTCTATCAGTCTGCCCTCGAACAGCTCTGAGTATCTGGAGTCGTCATAAATGATAGAGAAATCCTCAAATCCATAAACGAGATCATACAGAAGAATATCGCATGAGACACACACCTCCATGATGGAGATAGAGCTATACTCAAGTCATCGATCGCTCTCCTCGAAGAACAGTGAGCGACATGTATCATCCTGGGCTGTACTGAGCTTCCGATAGCATTTGCGAAGATAGAGAGTGCTCTAGAGCTTTTCGATCCACTCACTATAACTATACGTAGTGCGTGTCAGATCTACTATGGGGGATAGCATTCCATTGCCTTTTCTCACTTTTTCTATATATTCATCACATAATCCTTCCTAAATATGACAAAAATCATCACCGGTATCAAATCTACTGGATCATCCCTCCATCTCGGGAATCTCATGGGTGCTGTACTCCCATTCGCAGAGGCAGCCAAGCGAAACGACGCAGCTATCTTCGTCGCGGATCTCCATACGATCAATAGTATAAAAAATGGAAAAACTCTCCGCGAACAAACTCGTGAGATAGTGATAGAGTATTTCTCTATATTCGGCATCGATACACCGATCACTATATTCGTCGAGTCAGATATCGTGAATCTGCCGAAGATGAGCCTCATACTCTCGAATGTGACACCATACTCGCTCATGCTCCGCGCACACGCGTTCAAGGACGCAGAAGCAAAGTGAGCAGATGTGAATATGTGAACATTCAACTATCCGATCCTCATGGCAGCAGATGTCCTCGGCTATGATGGTGAGGCTGTACCAGTTGGCCGTGACCAGCTCCAGCATCTCGAGATGATGCGGGATATCGCTCGGAATTTCAATAAAGTATACGAACAAGATATATTCATAGAGCCAGAACCCATCATAGTCGAGTCACTCGCTACTCTCCCTGGTATCGATGGGCGGAAGATGTCGAAGAGCTATGATAACTTCATCGGAGTATTCGATGATGATAAGACTCTACGAAAACGTATCATGTCGATCGTCACAGACTCGCTCGGTGTCGATGAAGTGAAAGATCCTGACACTTGCAATGTCTTTGCTCTCTATAATGTCTTTGCTTCAAATGAGCAGACCGCAGAACTTCGAGTGAAGTATCAATCAAAAGGAATCGGATTTGGTTATGGTCATGCGAAGACAGCACTTCTCGACGTCCTCACAGAGTACCTCAGTCCCTATCGAGAAGCTCGAGCGAAACTCCTCGAACATCCAGAACTCGTGGAAGCTCGACTTGCTGAGTGAGCTCGTATTATGAACGCGAGACTCGATGCGAAGATGGAGGTGGTGAAGAGGGTAGTGGGGGTGAATTAGAGATCGAGGAAAGTTTGCATATGAGAAAATATCTATATACTATAACTATATAAAATCACAGTATGTCTACTATAGAACTCACATCTGCACAGCTTCCAGAACAGATAAAAAATATCGAATCTCTCCTCGCATCTGATAAGTATATTGTGACTATTTCTGTCGTACCAAAATCAGAACTTCCCCTTTCTGAGTATCTCAAATCAGGTATTCACACTGATGAGAAGTATGGACCATTTTCTGATACAGAGTCACTATTTGTTTCACTTGATGCATAATATGGAGATTCTCTATACAAAGCGATTTCAGAAGCATTATAAAAAACTCGATTCTTATATTCAGACGAGAGTGAAGTCGAGTATTCGTATTTTTCAGGAAAATCCCTGGGATACCAAGCTTCGAAATCATCCTCTCGAATGAGAATATATTGGATATAGAAGTATCGATGTGACGGGAGACTTCCGTATCGTCTTCGCAGAGCTCTCTGACGATACCTATGAGCTCATCGAACTTATCGATGTCGGGACACATAGTCAGCTCTATGGGTAAAGTTTGGAGCGAAGATGGAAATGGTGAAGAGGGTAGTGGGAGTGAATTAATCAATAGTTAAATAGATCAATTACGAATATGAAGATTATAAAATTCCAGGAAAGTCATATTGATAGAGTTGTAGAACTCTTACAAGAATTTGAAGTATATCTTCAATCACTTTCGAGCGGAAAACGAGATGATTTCGATGCTGAATATCAGAAGAACAAACTCTTAAAATACTGATTCTGAGATGAAAAATCCTTTTCCTGATATGTAGCCGAGATAGATAGTGAGATAGTCGGATACGCACTCTATCATTATGGATTCGATCCGGATGAGATGCAGTGAAGGGTAATTTATCTGATTGACTTCTTCGTATCAGAGAAGGCTCGCAGGAAGTGAGTCGGTCATGTCCTTATCGATCAACTCCAGTCTCATGAAGATTCTCTCTGACTCTACTTCTGAGTCTGGAAGAAAAATAGAAATGCAATACAATTCTATGAGTCTCTCTGAGCAAATTGGTGTGATGATGTTCCATTTATGAAACTCCTAAAGTAAAGTATGTTTCAAGCATTAAAAAATACCCTCCTTCTTTTGAAAGATAGAAAGAAGACTGTCGTGATACTCATCATTTCGACATTTTTTATCGTGAGCCTTCTTCTCCTTGAGCCGATATTTTTCCGATATGTGATTGATACGATACTCACACTTGGTACTATCGGATCATCGAGTGGTCAAGCAGATACACTTTGGCGGACACTCATCATTTGGTGAATTGTATGACTCATGATCATACTTCTCAAGCTCTTCATCACGATCTATGCGGATCGTATGGCACATGAGGAATTCAGTCGTGCGATCAGATCATACTTCACTCATACACTCCATCTATCGATCGGATATCATACGGATACCAATTCTGGGAAGCTTACGAAGGAACTCATGAGGGGCTCAGACAATATCTTCTATATTCTCCTCGAGATGTTCCGAAAGCTTCTCCCAGCAATCGTGACTATCTTGCTCATGATTCCGATACTCCTTTTTCTTGACTGGAGGATGGGATGATTTGTCGTGCTGAGTGGAATAACCTCTCTCGTGATTGCCCTTCTCGCAACGAGGCATACTTTTCGCTCTCAGGAGGGGATAGAAACATACTATACAAAACTCTCAGCACACTATATCGATACGTATTCGAATATTTTTGCTGTGAAGAGCTTTACACTCTCGAAAGATCGGGTCCGTATGCTTGATGTGCTTCTCGATGAACGTCTCGAGAAGCAATATCCGGTACTCAATTGGTGGGGAATCATCATCAGTTTCACGCAGGTAATCACCATCATTATCACACTCGGAGTGATCACCCTCTGATCGGATCTCTTTCTCGAATGATCTATCAGTATAGGTATGATCGTTATGTTTCTGGGGTATTCGACGATATTTCTCGCATCGATCGAGACGATTATGTGGTCTGTCGACGGATTTTTCTGGAGGACTGCTGCGACGGGTGAATTCTTCGAGACACTTCATACTCAGGCGACTATCGCCGATGTCCCGAAAGCAAAAAAACTCTCGAAAGTCCGAGGAGAAATCGTATTTCAGGATGTAGTATTTTCCTATGATGCGAAGCGTGAGATTCTCAAAAAGATCAATCTCTCGATCCGTCCGTGAGAAAAAGTCGCTTTTGTCGGACATACTGGATCTGGAAAAACAACAATGACTCATCTTATTCTCAGGTTCTATGATATCCAGTCTGGAAGTATTACGATCGATGGAGTTGATATACGAGATGTCACGGAGAATTCACTCAGAGAAAATATCGGAGTCGTGTTCCAAGATAGTAGCCTCTTCGATGCGACTATACTCGAGAATATTCTTTTGGATCAGAAAAATATATCTGAATCTCGAATCGAAGATGTTGTAGAAAAATCTCATATAAAGGAATTCATTGCCCGACTCCCTGATGGACTCTCGACTCTTGTCGGTGAGAGATGAGTCAAGCTCTCCTGAGGTGAGAAACAACGTCTCGCTATCGCTCGAGCCCTCCTGAAAGATGCTCCGATCCTCATCCTCGATGAAGCAACGAGTGCTCTCGATGCTGAAACAGAGAAATATCTCCAATCATCACTCGAGACTCTCATGCAGGATCGTACGACGATCATCATCGCACATAGACTCTCGACGATACGAAAAGTAGATACGATCTATGTATTTCGTGATGGAGAGATCGTCGAGACGGGGAGCTATCGTTCACTCCTCGCGAAAAAATGATATTTTTCTGATCTCGTGAAAGCTCAGACAGATGGATTTATCGAGGATTAGTGTGAGTATTTTTGATTCTCTTCGATTTTCACTAATATAGAAGTATCTCTCATGCTCATCCCTCACTGTGAAGATATAGATAATGAAGCAGGTGGTGGTGCATTAGGAATGCGGGAGAAATCATAATTGAACTTTGTAAGTATTTCTATACAATATTGACATGACTCAAGAACAAAAATTCATCTCCTATTTCCTGAAATCCGCCTATATGAATATGCATATGGAGGATGAGACAGTATATAGTGAAGATGAAATGGCGAATCGATATCGACTCACTCTCGAGAGTCTCACACATGAATGAGTTCATAAATGATGACCTTCAAATAATTCCTCCTAGTCTATTTTCAAAATATTCTTCACTTAATTCTTCACTTAATTCTTTTATGTATCTAAAAAAATATTCGATATGGGCATTATGTGTATTAGTATTCTTATTTTCTTTTCAATTGTGTGCCGTAGAAATTACAGTCAATAATGCTGATAAGGCTATAGATAAATATGAAAACTTCTTAAGAAAATGAGGGCTATCTGAATCTTGAATAAGCGCGAAATTAAACAAAGTATTACTCAATCTTAAAAAAAAGATAAAGAAGAACTCTAAAGATGAGGTATCTATACTATTAGCTCAGAGCATTAGTAAAAAATTAGGAAAGGTCGATGATATGACTTCAGTAAATTATCCTTCAACAATAAAAGATATAACAACTAGTTCAAATATCCCTAATTTTCCGAATGACAAAAATACGTGTTCCAGTAAAAATATTGTACTGAATAATGGACAAGAATGGGAATCTTGCAATATATGAGCTACTTCTGCAAGCACGGGAATAGTGGTTCAAAATTGATGATGAAACGTATTTACTGGGAGTAGATATAGTTATGGATCAACCGATGGTAAGTCAATAATTATTGAGCCTACTAGTCTTGAATGATTATGCTCCTCAGGATTTCATGTTGCTTCGGAGATAGATTGGTTTTCCGCGTATAGCACAATCACTCATCTTAAAATACACTCTAAAAATTGGCACACACGTAGCTATGTGGATAGAGAAACATTGGTTGCAGAGCAGAATTTGTTTATTAATACACTGCTATTGCCAGACGGGAGATATTTTAGTAGTAGATATGATGATAATTGAAATACCTATGATAAATTCCAAACTGTAAATGTTTATCCTTATCCACCTTCGTACTATTGAGACATTTTCAGACTAGTTTTCACAGACAATTATAAAAATTGAAACACGGATAAGACACCGCCAAACTCATGATACATCCGTTGCATGAAGAATAATCGTAGATATTTTAGGTTTACAAGCTCTAAAAAGGAACTTCTAGAAGGGGAGAGTCTTGATTTGACTATTCAAGCAGTGGATCAAAAAGGTCAAATAGATACTGACTATGAAGGCACAGTGTTGTTATCATTCTTAACTAGCTCAGATCAAAGTCTGTCAATTCCTCAGGAAGTAACTATTAATTACTGAGAAAGACGAGATTTCTCTGAGATAGAGAAGAGGCAATATGAGTATTGAGTGATTCCCATGTTTGATTATTGATATCAGATTAAATTTGATAAATCTGAAGCTGGAAAAAAGTTCATTAAAAACTTTCTTACGTATCAGCAGTATAAATGAACAACCGATATTGGTATTGAATCTTTTGATCCTAGTGATCTTACGACATTAAGGCCCTCGAGTTTTGTTACACTTAAAACAAGAACACAGAAAATATGATGATTTACAGTAAATGTATATAATATTCTCTCAGGAGATACTTTGCAAGTCAATAAGCCCCAAAAGCTAGAAATTGATATCAATGCAGTACCGACTAACAATAAATTTGAAAATTATCGATGAACCATTCTCTTCTCTACTAATGATAACGATGTTATTCTTCCAACTAAATATACTTTTACTTGAAAAGAAAAAGGGCATGTAGTATTAGACGGAATCAAATTCAAAAGTGCTAAAGAACATACTTTTACTATCACTGATTTGGAAACAGGTATTGCACAAAAAGTCACCGTGCCACAGTTATGGTTTGAGATGTAGGACTCTCATGATAAACAGATATCCATGATAGGCAATATCTTGGCAAATGTTGCGAAAAAGTGATATTTTGCTGATCTTATCAAAGCTCAGACGGATGGATTTATCGAAGAGTAATTTCTAGCTATCGAGACTGATCTTCCCGGTTCTCCGATCGAAGAGGATTCGACGTGTCGTATTGCGGTATCAGACCAGTAGAGAGAGGATGATATCTTCACTCGTGATGAGGGTATTACCGGTGAAAGTGATCCCGTTTTGCGTGATCTCGATCTTTCCAGCTCCGGTCCAGGTCACAGTATTGCTGGTCGATCCAGTCCACCATTCTATACCCGTGAGTGTATATACTGTATCTCCGTCATAGTAGGGTGGCTGGAAATACCCTGTTGCAAACACTGTCCCTCATGAAGCATAACTCGTCACAATTCCATTCACCGTATCAAACGTGATGGTTGTTTTATCCGAGATGATACCATTATTGATCGGCATACGTCCTATAGATATTTTCAGAGTCTCATCTCGGAGAATATCAGAGACCGCATATTTCATACGATTCGCCTTCTCGGTATCCGTTTGAGGAATGAAAGTAAATGACTGAGTTGCTGCAAAAAATATACCAATAATCGCTATTACAAGCATTATCTCAAACATTGTAAAGCCATATTTGCCCTTTATGGATTGCGTTTTCATAGAGAATTTTTATTATTGCTTTGGATAGTATCTATTTTTTCTCATTTTCCAATATGAAATACGTTTTTTTCTCAGTACTTTTGCTTGCATCTCTGTTTGCATCTTCCCATGATTCTCTCGCTCTCGAACTCTCCAATAGTAGTGGAACAACACAGAGCGGGGCTATATCGGTCGCAACACCACCGACACTCTCACTCAGAGCAGTAGAAGTCGTCGATGCAATGCATGTACATCTCACATTCTCCTCTCCTGTCGATATGGAGACTCTCAAGCTGAAGATTACCAAGCAATGAGATAGCAGTATGCTGAAAATTGCGACACTCTCAGGTACTAAGAACAATGATAGCATCATCGAGATCACTCTGATCACACAATTGCAAGAGGGAAGTGCCTATACATTGACCGCTGTCTCGGCTATCTGAAAAGATGGTTCTCTCATCAAGGATGGTGCCCTCGCACTCAAGGACTTTGTCACACCGATCCCCCTGAAGAGTCCAGAACCCGTCATGAGTGCTGCCCCGAACCCGAATGCCATACTCGTCAAGACTGGAGCCACGACTCCTGTAGTCTCTCAATCCCCCTCGGTCGTCACTCCAGTCAAAATAAGTCCCCTAAAACCAGAAGTAATAGTTACCACCAAAGAGCTTCCACTCACAGGAATGAATCCATTTTTCCTTTTGATTGTTATACTTCCACTGGCGTTCTTCTTCTTGCGGAAAAAAATCTAATTTCCTAATCTCCATACCGAGTCTGTTATGCAAAAGAAAAGTATCGACTCGACCCTTGTCTTCATCGTCATAGCGCTCGTCATATTCGGAATGATCATGATCAGCTCTGTGAG
>JAYTYQ010000253.1:0-7476 GCA_043742285.1 Candidatus Altimarinota bacterium | reverse complement strand
TTAAGTCCTGGTGAACGACGGCCGTAACTATAACGGTCCTAAGGTAGCGAAATTCCTTGTCGGGTAAGTTCCGACCCGCACGAACGGCATAACGGTCTGGACACTGTCTCAAGCTTAGGCCCGGTGAAATTGCAATATCGGTAAAAATGCCGATTACTCGCAGCAAGACGGAAAGACCCTATGAAGCTTTACTCTAGCTTGGCACTGAGTCGTACGTATAGTTGTGCAGGATAGGTGGGAGACTGTGATGGTAGGACGCTAGTTCTATCGGAGTCAATGTTGAGATACCACCCTTCTGTACGTATGCCTCTAACTCACATTATGTGAGGACCGTGCTTGGTGGGGAGTTTAACTGGGGCGGTTGCCTCCTAAAACGTAACGGAGGCGCACAAAGGTAGGCTAGATCCGGATGGAAATCGGATTGGTCGTGTATTCGCACAAGCCTGCTTGACTGAGAGACCTACAAGTCGATCAGAGACGAAAGTCGGTGAAAGTGATCCGGCACCAACATGTGGGAGTGGTGTCGCTCAACGGATAAAAGTTACTCTAGGGATAACAGGCTGATTGCGTCCAAGAGTTCACATCGACGACGCAGTTTGGCACCTCGATGTCGGCTCGTCGCATCCTGGGGGTGGAGAAGCTCCCAAGGGTATGGCTGTTCGCCATTTAAAGCGGTACGCGAGCTGGGTTCAAAACGTCGTGAGACAGTTTGGCCCCTATCTGCTGTGAGCGTTTAGATACTTGATGAGATCTGTTCCTAGTACGAGAGGACCGGAATGGACGAATCCCTGGTGGATCGGCTGTCATACAATGGCACCGCCGAGTAGCTAAATTCGGAATGGATAACCACTGAAAGCATCTAAGTGGGAAGCCAACTCAAAGATAAGGTATCTCAGGTCTGCAAGGATCATAAGTGCCCTCGGAGACTACGAGGTTGATAGGATGCAGGTCGAAGCACAGAAATGTGTGTAGCCGAGCATTACTAATAGCACGAACGGTATTTATATATGCTTTTTATTCTTACTCAAGCTTTTATGCTTGTTGGTATGAATGGATCGTTGAACAATTTTGGTGGAGATAGACGCATGTTTTTTTGATTTTATAGTTTTGTTATGTTTATTTATGAGTGGGGAAATTCATTGTTATACGGAATTTCTCCTCAAGGTCTTGGTGTGTATAGCGTGGAGGGTACACCTGTTCCCATTCCGAACACAGAAGTTAAGCTCCACTACGTCGATGGTACTTCGTGGCTTCACGTGGGAGAGTAGATACATGCCAAGACCTTGAGGAGAAATTTTTTGAATTATTTTATTTCCTTGCAAGGATCATTAGCTCAGTTGGTTAGAGCGCTTGGTCGACATCCAAGAGGTCACTAGTTCGAATCTAGTATGATCCACCATTCTTCAATTCATCAATGTTTCAATATTTGAATTACGAAATCCTTATTCGTAATTGAACTATTCAACTATTGAATTATTGTTTGCGGGCGATTAGCTCAGTTGGTTAGAGCATCTGTTTTACACGCAGAGGGTCGTAGGTTCGAATCCCACATCGCCCACCATTTGTTATCAAAATCTCAGCTACCATGTAGGTGAGATTTTTTATGAATGTTCCAGAATTTTATAGTGTACTCCAAAAAGTTTGCTTTATTTTCGGAGTTGGGTAGAATATTCTGGAATTATTTCCCCAGAATCATTTTTTCGAACTATGAAGCGCTATCTTGAAGACTCTATTCGCGTCGATCTCACGAAGAAAATGGTATTCATCGGATGACCGCGCCAAGTAGGGAAGACAACACTAGCGAAAAATCTTGCTAAAACTTTTTCTCATACAACCTATTTGAACTGGGATAGTCGAGAGGACAAAAAGAAAATTCTAGAGACTATATTCACTCCATGAACGGAGCTTCTCATTCTCGATGAGATTCATAAATATCGCGACTGGAAAAACTATATCAAAGGACTGTATGATACTCGCAAGGAAACACTCGATATCCTCGTCACGGGAAGCGCGAGACTGGATCTCTATCAGAAGGGATGAGATTCACTTCTCGGAAGGTATTTCTACTACAGACTCCATCCTCTCTCGATCGCTGAACTGATGGGAAAGACATATGAGAGAGAACAAGGAATGACCTTTTCTGACTCTGTTCCTCTCAATCTCTGGACTGACCTCATATCGTTCGGTGGATTTCCTGAGATATATGAGGCAAAAGACATACGAGACCTGAAAAGATGGCACAATGATCGAGAAAAACGACTCATCCGAGAGGATATTCGTGATATCACTCCGATTCGTGATCTCTCGACACTTGAGATACTTGCGACACTCCTTCCGAGTCGTGTAGGGTCACTTTTTTCTCTGAATGCCCTCACAGAAGATCTCCGCGTGACACATAAGACCCTCTCGCACTGGATGGATACACTCGAGCAGATGTATTTCTGCTATCGGATATTCCCATATCAGTCTTCTCGAATCAAGTCACTTCGCAAAGAACCAAAAATCTATCTCTGGGACTACACGGGTATAGAAAATACAGGAGCAAAATATGAGAATATTGTTGCCAATCATCTGCTCAAGTACACGCACTTCCTCACAGATATCTATGGGATATCATCCGAACTCTATTTTTTGCGTGATCAGGAACAGCGCGAAGTAGATTTCTGTGTCGTATCTGACGGTGTGATCGAATTCATCGTTGAAGTGAAGTCCTCGAGATGACCGATCTCTCCACATCTGCGATATTTCTCTGCAAAACTCGGTGTCAAAAATGCTTATCAACTCATCTTCGAGGAAGGTGTTGATGAGGATCATAATGGCATCCGTATGATGAGTGCATCGAAGTTCTTATCAGGATTGGTGTAGGAGTTTTCTTGTTGTATTTATTGAGAAAAGATTACAATAGGCGTATATCGTAATACACTATATGACTACAGCTCCCACAATAAAGCGGAAACAAAAGGTTGCGACGACTATCCGTCTCGATCCAGATCTGAAGGAGTGGGCTCGAGACTACGCACATCACGCGGGTATCGATCTCTCTACCTTCATCACGGTGACACTTACTCAAGTCAAACATACGGGGAAACCAGTAGAAATGTATGATCCACGGGCCATCGCTTATAATAGATATCTCGATGAGATGATAGCTGATGCAGAGAGATGAATCAATGTATCAGGACCATTTAGTACGAGTGAAGATATCCGAGGGCATCTTACTTCACTGATGCGCTAGTATGGATGTTTGATTTTCCTCATCTTTCGATAAAGCATTTGCTCGATTAGATTTTCATGATCAAGAAATGGTCATGGATACGATCGATTTTTTTCGTGAAGAACCATTCCATCCATCTCTTCGTAACCATGCTCTTACGTGATCCATGATTGGTAAGAGTTCCATTTCTGTGAAAGAGGATTTACGGATCATTTTTAGCGAGAAGCGAGATTATGGAGAAGTACTGATGCTCGATGTCGGAGAGCATCTGGGAGTATATTTTCGGTAGCCTTTACTTTATACGCAGAGGGTCATAGGTTCGAATCCTATATCGTCCTCCGTCCACCATTTGTTATCTCAATCTCATCTCCCATGGAGGTGAGATTTTTTTGAGTGTTCCATTCATTATTCACTTGAATATCTTTCCCAACACTTCAGAGAGGAAGTATGATTCCAACATTTTTTTATGATGCATATAGTCATTCCGAATAATGTGCCATTAAAATCAACACCACATATTTTTTCTGCATTATTTAAACATTCTTCACAAAACTGATTATCTAATTGTCTTCATGCTTGTATTCCCGCTTGCATGAGTCGTGCACAATCATTAGCTACGCTAAATAGAGCCTCCAATATCCTTGGTACTGAATCAAACTCAGACCTCAGATCTTGTTGGAGCTGTTCCCATATTTCTTGATTTCTTTCCATTGCTGGGGATTTTTTTACTGCATCCCTGATTTCCCTTCTTGCTTGTTCCCATCTGTTCGTTGATTCTATTGCCTGTTTTTGATCCTCTGCAGCAGCCTCTGCTGATAAGCGCCGATCCTCATCTGATATTTCGACGGGTGGAAAGGGGCCTATAATTTTTAAGTCAGGCCTCCTCGCACCACTGACATCACGCATGATGAGATCAATATCAGAAGCATGATTCATAAGAATTGTCGTATCCCTCCCCCACGATATTGCAATTGTTTCCCCAAGCACCAATGAAAAAAGTTGAACATCAGTAAGGATATCCCCAAGTTTAGCGCCTAATTTTGCAGCGTACGTTGGTCCTATTGGACTGAGTTTGACTGCATCTTGTAATACGTATGTGGCAATAGCAATTCATAATGCTTTCCCATCAGAATCAGAAGTCACCATATAACTATCGTTGTTTGTGAGAAGGAGTACTTTTCATTGTACTTGCTTTGCCAAGGCTATAGCTCAATCTACGTTAGATTGAATCGAACTAAGATAACTGAAGATGTAGTTATGTTCATTAGGAGCTTGCGCACAAGTCGCATATGGTGGTGGATTCATAAGTATATTTTAAGATTAAATTACTTTTTTATACTACCTCTCTCTCTCTCTCTTGTCAAATTTTTCCCTCGCTTTTTCTCATTTTTCCATATACTTCCTCTACACCCTAATATCCCACTCGATGCGCATCCTCAAGTACGCTCTCCGAAATATCATCCGCAATCCATTTCTCTCGATCTCTTCAGTGTTCGTGATTGCACTGCTTCTATTCTTCGTCAATATTCTCCTCTTTGTGCTCTTTGCATCAGAGAACTTCATCACGGATGTGCAGTCACGTATCAAATTCACGATTAACTATCAGAGTGGCTATGCGATTGATAGCCTGAGATCGAAAGTCCTTATCGATGAGCTCAGGTCGACTTTTTCGGGAATCATGGTCACTCCTATTCCTCGCGATGAGGCATATGCTCGTTACAAGCTCCTCTATCCCGATCTCATTAGTATCATCGAATGAACTGGCGAGAATCCGTTTTCTGATGCACTCGAGATCAAGGATATCGCGCTCGATCAATACACTGACTTTAACAATATCATTCTGAAGAATCGTGAACTGTTCCACTATGATGAGGATATTCTCGGGAAGAAGCTCCTCGACTACAAGAGCCAATTCAGGCGTATCAACTCGATTGTTGTGGCGCTTCATGTTTTTGAGTATGGCATTTTTGCACTTCTTGCACTTTTTGCCTTCACTGTTGCAACCATTATCTACAACGTGATTAGTAATTCTATATTCTTCCATCAGCAAGAGATCGAGATCATTGAGCTCGTAGGAGGACGCAGATCCTTCACCTATGGGCAATTCCTCCTCCAAGGTTCACTGTATGGACTTTCAGCTATTCTTGCTGTCTCAATGCTTCTCTTTGTTCTGCGTTCCAGTTTTGATCTGACCGCTGTAGCGAACTGACTCTCGGTTCTCGAGGTGACACTAGCTTCTTTTTTTCTTTCCCTTCCCTGGATTATGATCGCTGAGATTCTCCTTACTCTCCTGATAAGCATGGCCTCTGCGTCGATTGCTCTACAGAAATATACGCGGAATAGGGGATAGAATTGAGAGGTGAGATGACAGATTTTAGGAGGAATTACCTCTTGTGTTATGAGGAACTTCACATTGAGAATCGATCACCTGGAATCTGTCATCTCGACTCTCACTCTTCATCTTTCACATTCCTGAGAAAAATATTTGCATTTTCTAAAAACGTATATATACTCCGCTCGCATTTCGAGAGAGGTTCTGTATACATTACCTGTACGGATTTGCATGACGGGTGGCAAGGAAGACTCAAGTCTTTCCTTATCCTTCCTTTATCACCATTATTTTGGTGCTGTAGCTCAGTTGGTTAGAGCGCCGCCCTGTCACGGCGGAGGTCGCGAGTTCGAACCTCGTCAGCACCGCCATGTTTTACTAAAGCAAACAATTAAAAGTTCACAATGAATAATTAACGATGTACCCGAACATTATTAATTATTAATTTTTAATTCTTCACTACTTTCGGGGCCTTAGCTCAGTTGGCTAGAGCGCCTGTTTTGCACGCAGGAGGTCAAGGGTTCGACTCCCTTAGGCTCCACCATTCTATAGTTCTAGTTCTGAGTTCTTGAGTGAGAATTTTCCACTTGTAACTTGTAACTTTTAACTTTTAACTACAATTCTATGTGACTCCGCAATAAACGTCCACACAACATGGTCTATTCCGTCAAAAGGAAATGAGTCTATTCTGGTGGAAAAATCGCCAATGCCATTAAGCATTATAAGCATCTCCAGAAGCGAATATCAATCGAGGGAGAAACACTCTGGATCAAGAATGCTCTTGTAATTGTTCTTGCGAAATTCAAGAAATACTCTATTAATATAGCAAAAATCTAATACAGTTAGGCTGATTAAAGGTTTCTCAATTCTCAACTTAACATTTAATTCCATCCTATGCCACGACTCACAACCTACGCTCATAAGAAGCTCAAGAAAGCGGTAACTCGCATCAACAAGAAAATGAGAAAAACAAAAAAATAGTAATCAATAAGCAGTAACCAGTTCTCAGAAGATTTATCCGTATGGATGCTACTCTGATAACTGTCTACTGTCACTGTGTACTTTTTGCTTGCTTTTTCCGAACTTTTTCTTACAATTTGCTCACTTTTATTTCTATTTTCTTTTTTCATTATGGCTACATACGACAGATCCAAACCACACATGAATATCGGTACTATCGGTCATGTGGATCACGGTAAGACAACATCTACCGCTGCATTTACCTACGTTCTTGCGAAGAAGTACGGAGGTGAGACCAAAGCATACGACCAGATCGATGCTGCTCCAGAAGAGAAAGCACGTGGTATCACGATCAATACAGCTCATGTCGAATATCAGACTGATCTGCGCCACTATGCTCACGTTGACTGTCCTGGACATGCTGACTACGTCAAGAACATGATCACGGGTGCCGCTCAGATGGATGCCGCGATCCTCGTGGTTGCTGCTACTGACGGGCCTATGGCACAGACTCGTGAACATATCCTCCTGGCTCGCCAAGTCGGTGTTCCTTACATAGTTGTCTGGATGAATAAGTGCGATATGGTCGACGATGCTGAGATGCTTGATCTTGTTGAGATGGAGATTCGTGAACTTCTCTCGAAGTACGATTATCCTGGAGATGACCTTCCTGTGATTCGTGGATCAGGACTCGTTGCTCTCGAGAACCCAGAAGACATGGACAAGCCATACGGAGCAAAGGCTGTCATGGAACTCTTCGCGGCTCTTCAATCATACGTTCCGGTCCCAGAGCGCGCTCTCGACAAGCCATTTCTCATGCCAGTAGAAGATGTATTCTCGATCAAGGGTCGTGGAACCGTCGTAACGGGTAAAATCGAACAGGGTATTATCAAGGTAGGTGACACGATCGAAATTCTTGGCATTCGTGATACACACACGACTACTGTCACAGGAGTTGAGATGTTTCATAAGT
>JAYTYQ010000252.1:0-3388 GCA_043742285.1 Candidatus Altimarinota bacterium | reverse complement strand
CATTTGCCGTCAATTGAGAAGAAGAGATTCTTATTCAAGAAGATAGGAGTATCAAGTGGGTCTCGAGAAGTGCGGGGAAATTGGATGGATTCCTCAGTCAATTATCAATTATCAATTATCAATTATCAATTGTCGGCATGAACTGCCTCGATATTGGCGCATCAACAGGAGGGTTTACACAAGTTCTACTCGAACGATGAGCGAGTCATGTAGATGCCGTCGATGTCGGAACGGACCAACTGCATGCAAGTATTCGCCATGATGAGCGAGTGACTGTCTATGAGCAGATGGATATTCGGAATTTTGGAAGAGAAGCAGCTGCAAGGACGAGGCGATTGGAAAAAAGTATCACACATTTATTGGGTGAGAAAATTACCACAAATACCAATATTCCAACCTACAAAAACTTTGCGTACGACATTATCACCATCGATGTCTCATTCATCTCGCTTCGAGAAATTATCCCAGAACTCGACCATTTCGCGGAGAGTCACACGGAGATATTTCTCCTCTACAAGCCCCAATTCGAAGTCGGACGATCCAATCTTCGCAAGACAGGAATACCGAGAGATGAAGAGATTATTATGAAGAGCTTGAGAAATTTCGAAGGTTTTCTCCATGAGCGTCGTTATACTCTCCTCGTTCGTGAAAAAGCTTCTGTGATCGGAGAAGCCGGGAATCAAGAATGGATGATGTGGATACAGAGAACTCGAGAACGATAAATGAGGATGACGAAAACTTCCCAATATTGTTCTTATTTGTGATTCTCCCTCTTTTCCATATATTTCTCTTCAATACTCCAAATTCTCTAATCCTTCCAGACCTATGTGACGATGACCAACAGTTCAGGCACAGAAAGAAGCCTGAGCAAAAATCAAATCCAAAGTGAATGCCATGCATGCAAAAATGATCTCCCTTGCTGCTGAGCGTGGAGCTGATCCCAAGGAGAACAATGCACTTGCAGATGTCATCACTGATGCGAAGAAGGCAGGTGTCACCATCGATGTCATCGACCGTGCGATCCGTCGTGGTGCTGGACTCGATACGAGTGAGAAAAAAGTCGAAGAAATATTCTATGAAGGGTATCTCTCGGGTGGGGTTGCGATCATCATTCGCGCACTCACAGACAATCGCAATCGAACTGCTCCCAGTATGAGACATATTTTCTCCACCTATGGATGAAGTCTCGGTGAGACTGGATCCGTATCGAACTATCTCTATGACTACAAGGGTCACGTCACAATGAAGACTCCCGATGATAGAGAATCTCTCGAGCTTGCTCTTCTCGAGACAGATGCAGAAGATTATATTTTTGATCCAGAGGGAGTGATCATCACAACAGATCGCACTCATCTCGCGAGTGTGAAATGATCTCTTGAATGAGCCTGATACGTTCTCGAATCGACGGGATTCGCCTATACCCCGAAGAACTACTCTGAAGTTACGGACTTCGATACGGCTCTGAAGGTATATGCATTTCTCCAAGCTTGCTCAGAAGATGAGGATATCGAGTCTGTCTGGAACAATGCGGATATCTCCGATGCCCTCTGGAAGCAAGTCGAAGAGAAAATAGAAGCAAGTCGATTCAGGACATAGGGGGGATAGTATGGCAAAAATACAAAAGAAACTCTTGAAAATCCATAAAATGCTCCTATACTATTCTTAATTAATTTTTCTCTATGTCAGATCCTCAGAATGACGGAAGTGTTCCTACTGATCAGTGAGCCAATCCTCCACTCAATACTCCGATGCCTCCTCCTCCACCGCGACCGAAAACGTCCAATGATGAGATATTCCAGCGATTTCTCGTGCATCCGCTCACAACGTTCGATGAGACTTCATTCCAGAATCTCCTGGAACACTCACTCTCCCTCTCGACATTCGAGAAGAAGCGCGTGATCGATGCTATTGCGACACTCTCTCAGTTCCAGATCGATGAACTGGTGAAGGTCTTCGAAGATGAGCGAGTCGAATTTCGTAAGCTCATGCCGACAGAAGGTGAGATTATCAAGTGACTCGTGATCAAAGCTCAGAATGAATGGGAACAACTCAAGGATATCTATGGGGAGGAGGAAAAAGCGAATGCACAAGCCAACGAAGATGCTCAAAAAGCTGAAGAACTCAAGAAGAGCCTCGGACTCTAGTTCAGAGATCGAGTGTGTTTTTTGGATGAAAGGGCTTCGGCCCTTTTTTCCTTCAAAGATTCCTTCCCATACATGCCTCCTGATACATGATAGCTCCTATCCAAACCATTCATGCACATTACCGTCATACCATTCTCACACTCACTCACACTCGATCCTTTTAGTTATAGTGTTCCGGATATTTGGCGTGCGAGTATCCGTTTAGGGTGACTCGTAGAGATTCCATTTGGAAAAAATATTGATCTTGGAATCATTGCTGGTATGGATGAGGAAATTCCGCTTCATGTTGATCCTGAGAGTATCAAGCCTATTCTCCGTGTGATTGCATCGATTGAGATTCTTTCTCTCGCGCAGATTTCTATGATACTCTCGATTGGTCATCGGTATCTCATGCCACTGCATACGGTTCTGAAGATGTTCCTTCCCGCACCACTCCTCTCTCGACTCGATAAAAAAAACTACATCTTGACTCCTTCTGAAGATACTCCGAAGATCGATCATAAAAATCGAAAAAAGACCATCGAACACTATAGAGATCGAGCACTCTGTCATGAAGATCTCTCTCAATACCTGCATCCAGGAAGTGTGGTAATCTTTCCAGATGATTTTTTTCTCTTCACCATGACCAAGAATTTCACTTCAATACTATCGCAATGTCCATCTGAAGCGACCGTTGTTCGCAAATCCAAATTCTGGATCGATGCATACGAATGACGAGAAAAAATTATAGCTTGAACCCGAAGACTTCTTTACTATAATCTCGCACAATACGACTATCTGTACTATATCGAAGATGCATTCTGAGATGAGGATTACCAATATCCGACGCGTTTACGCAATCTCGATATCCTGCGGATTTTCACAGATCAGACAGAGCTCGATGTCACAATCGTGACCTCTACTCCAACACTTGAACTTTTTGCACATTTTCGCGACTTCTCATTTATCACTCGCTAATTCCGCATGATTCCTACTCTCGAACGCATTCTCAATCATTTCTATCGATACTTTCGATCCCTGGATCGCATTGGTATTATGTGGTATCTCGGGGGTATCTACATATTCTTTCTTCTCTTTACTACTTTTCGCTTTACAGTTCTCCATCACACATTTTATCGAGACAAGGCACAAGCTCAACAGACGATGATTCTCAAAAATCCTGCTTCTCGTGGGACAATCTTCTCATCTGATGATTCTCTGCACGGAGCATTCTCGGTCTCGACCAATCTGGGCAATCTGGCGAT
>JAYTYQ010000251.1:0-6196 GCA_043742285.1 Candidatus Altimarinota bacterium | reverse complement strand
AGGACCGACTTCGATGATATGCTTCCCAGTCATATCGACAGAACTGGCAATATCTGAGAGTGCTTCTTCATCGATGAGGAAGTTTTGCCCGAGGGATTTTTTGGCTTTGATGAACATAGTATCTATACTATGGATTCTTCTTCTTTCTCAAAAAATATTTTCTAATAGGTAACTATTCATAAGTATCGATACCCGATCCTACCGCCCCATTCGGATATCGATTCTACCGAATATTGATAACCGATTCCCCACTGCTTTCGTCCACATTTTGTGAACGGATTTCTCCCCCATTTTTGGCTCAGGGATCATACCATGCTCTATGATTATGTACTTTATACTATTTTTTTTTGACATCCCCTTCTTTTTTCATATTATCTGGCTACTTTTTGCAAAACAATAGTGATGTTGCTGGGTAACCATCTCACAAGAGATGCCTCCTTGCAACCTCTCATTTTAATATCTCATACTCCATATATCATGGCTGGAATCATCGGAAAAAAACTCGAAATGACCCGTGTGCTTCACAACGGGAAATTCACACCGGTTACTCTTATACGAGTGCCGACACTTACGGTTGCTCAGATCAAGACTGAAGAGATCGATGGCTATACCGCTATCGTCATCAAGATGACTGAAGGCAAAAGAGAAACACTTCGTGAAGTACCTCTCTCAGCACCATATTCCTCTCTTGCTAAGGGGGATGAGATTTCGCTCGATCTTCTCGAAGGAGTTGCAACCATGAATCTCTCGAGTGTCTCGAAGGGGAAGGGTTTCCAAGGAGCGATGAAGCGTTGGAACTTCCATGGAGGTCCTGCCTCTCACGGTTCGAAGTTCCACCGAGCTATCGGGTCAATCGGAAATCGCAAACCTCGCCGAACCAAGCTCGGAAAGAAGATGCACGGACATATGGGTCTCGATACCCTCACATTGAAGGATGTTCCTCTCATTCTCGTGAACAAGGATCTCCGTGTCATTGCTGTCAAGGGTCCAGTTCCAGGCGCCCGCAACTCACTTATTACTCTCACATTCTAAACAAAGAATATTGGAATGTTGGAGTCTTAGAATCTTCGGATCTCTTCTCTCTCTAACATTCAAAAATTCCAACACTCTAACATTCAAATTATGAAAGCTCCTCTCTTCGACATAACTGGTAAAAATACGGGAACCGTAGACCTTCAGGCATCTCATTTTGGAGTCACTCCGAATATGAGCCTGATCCACCGTCTTCTCGTACTTCAGCAAGCAAATGCTCGTATCTCTATCGCACATGCCAAGCATCGTGGTGAGGTCGCAGGTTCCACGAAGAAGATGTTCAAGCAAAAGGGAACAGGAAATGCTCGTATGGGTGATCGTCGTTCTCCAATGCGTCGTGGTGGTGGTGCAGTCTTCGGTCCTCGTAGTGAGCGAAATTTCTCCCTCGACATGAACCGTCAGGAACGTCGACTCGCACTCACATCTCTTCTCTCAACCAAGGCGAATGAGAACCATGTGAAGGTCATCGCAGGATTCACGACAGAGACTGCTAAGACCAAATGAATGACAACATTTCTCTCCAATATTGAAGCCAAAAAACCACTTCTCGCCATCACTCGTGATGAGAGACTCCAAGTCCTCGGGGCATGGAATATCGTCGGAACGAAGATCGTCAACGTCGAATATCTCAATCCGCATGATCTCCTCAAGTACAGTGATGTCGTCTTCTCAGAAGCAGCCCTGAGTCATCTCTATGATCATTTCGCAAAATAGTTTTCGAATGTGAGAATCTTAGATTCTTGGCTTCTCCAACATTCGAAACACTCCAACCTTCTAACCTCTTCCAATGTATGAACTCTCTCTACTCCGTCATCAAACGATTCATCGTCACCAATAAGTCTACCGACGGTGAAGTACGTGGTGTCTATACGTGTATTGTCGATCCAAGTGCGACGAAGATCGATGTCAAAAATACATTCAAGACACTCTACGGAGTGGAAGTCGAGAAAGTGAACATGCTCAAGACTCGTGAGAAGTTCCATAATACCAAGCTCGGTATCGCTCGCAAGAAGGGTATTGAGAAGAAGGCTATGGTGACTCTTAAGAATGGACAAAAAATTGCAAATTTTGAAGTTATCAAATAAATAATCGTTTCCAGATCATAGATTCCAGAAGAAACTATCTTACGTTCAACTCTCAGTCCTAAATTCTACATTCTAAGCTCTCTCACCTATGTGAATCAGAAAGTACAAACCTACTACCCCATCTCGTCGCTTCATGACGGGTCTCACCTATGAGGAACTCACGACCAATGAACCTCACAAGGCTCTGACAACTTTCAAGAAGGGGAATGCAGGTCGCAATAGTGCAGGTCGTATATCCGTCCGTCATAAGGGTGGAGGACATAAGAAGCTCTATCGTATCGTTGACTTCAAGCTGGGTAAGATCGATATACCCGCTCGTGTAGAAACTATAGAATACGATCCATATCGTACTGCATTTATCGCTCTTGTCTGCTACCGTGATGGAGAACGACGATATGTACTTGCTCATATAGAGATGAAGGTGGGAGATGAGATTATCACGGCCGTCACCACCAAAGCTATTCCAGGGAATCGAATGGAAATCGGAAATATTCCAGTTGGACTCTATGTTCACAATGTGGAAATGATCGTCGGGCAAGGTGCTTCGACTATTCGTTCTGCTGGTGCATCGGCTCAAGTTCTGTCTCAAGAAGGTGAATATACTCAGCTCAAGATGCCAAGTGGAGAGATCCGTCTCGTTCACAAGAAGTGTTTTGCTACTATAGGTACCGTTTCCAACTCAGACTGGAATCAGATCACTATTGGTAAGGCTGGTCGTTCTCGTTGGATGGGTCGCCGTCCTACCGTTCTTGGTTCTTCCATGAACCCAGTAGATCATCCACACGGATGAGGTGAAGGACACCAATCAGTCGGACAGAGAAAGTGACCAAAAACTCCATGGGGTCGTCTCGCTCGCGGTGTCAAGACTCGAAGTCGAAAGTATACGGATCGTTGGGTTCTCCGCACTCGCAGTGGAAAGCTTCAGGGTTAATTCATAATTAACAATTCATAATTAACAATTAAAAATTCACAATATGACTCGCAGCCTCAAAAAATGACCTTATGTTGATATCCGTGTCTCCAAGAAAGTTGAAGCACTCAATACCAGTGGACGAAAATCAGTCATCAAGACGTGGTCTCGCTCGTGTACAATTGCTCCAGAATTCGTCGGACACACATTCGGTGTCCACAATGGAAAGCAACATGTTCCTGTTTTTGTCACAGAAGATATGGTCGGACACAAGCTCGGAGAGTTCTCATTCACTCGACGATTCCAGGCACATTCAGGTAACAAGTAGTTCTCAAGTGAAATAGTCTCAAGTTCTCAAGCAGAGAACATAGAGAATAGAATCATCTCCTTGAAAACTGTATAACTCGCAACTTTATAACTCATATTCCTATGAAAGCTTCAGTCAAAAACGTTCGAATTTCTCCCAAGAAACTCAATGTCATCGCCTACATCATCAGAAATATGACGGCTCAGGATGCGCTTGATACACTCAAGTTCATGCCAAAAAAAGGAGCAGATATCATGTACAAAGTAGTCGCGAGTGCTGTTGCGAACGCAGTTCACAATGATTCTCAAGACCAGACGACTCTCGTTATCTCTCATGTGAGTGTGAGTCAAGGTCTTGTCTATCGTCGAATCAATCCCATCTCTCGTGGTCGTGCTCACCGCATTCTCAAGCGAACATCTCACGTTGATCTCTCTCTTTCTGCACAATAATTCTTCTTCTATTTCACTATGTGACACAAGGTTTCTCCCCTCGCATTTCGTATCGGATACATCAAGACGTGGCGTTCTACGGGTTACTATGATAATAAGTCATATGCTCTTCAAGTTGCCAATGATGTTGCCGTGCGAAAACTCGTAACCAAGCATTTCAAAAATCTTCCAGTTGCGAATATCTTCATCAATCATATGGGAGACAACGCTCTTGCACTCGTGATCTTCACTTCTCGTCCAGCACTCCTTCTGGGAACCAACGATGAGAATGTGACGAATCTGAAACATCTTCTTACTACGAGATTCCCTGGATATACATTCGCCTTGGAGATCAAAGAGGTGAAAAAACCAGAACTCTCAGCAGCAATCGTCGGTGACTCTATCGCTCGACAGATCGAAAAAAAGATGCCTTACCGCCGAGTGATCAAGAATGCTATCGCAAAAACTATGGAAAAAGGAGGACTTGGTATCAAGGTCAAGCTTGGTGGTCGTCTCAATGGCGCAGAGATCGCTCGACGTGAGACCTTCAAGGACGGCTCTATTCCCACACAGACAATTCGTGCGGATGTAGACTTCGCTTACGAACGAGCTGAGACTCCATCAGGAACCATCGGGCTCAAAGTCTGGATCTACAAAGGAGAAGTCTTCAAGAAATAGACATTCTGGAACTTAAACTTGCTTTTTCAAAAATTTACTTATACTTTTAACGCTCTTCTCATGCTACAACCGAGCAGAACAAAATACCGAAAGGCACATCGTGGTGTCATCAAAGGTCTCGCAACACGTGGTTCAGATATCAATTTTGGTGAATATGCACTGAAGGTAACTGAATCTGGATATCTCACTTCTCGTCAAATCGAGAGTGCCAGAAAGTCTATCGTCCGCTTCCTCAAGAAGGGAGGACAACTCTGGATCCGTGTGTTCCCAGACAAACCATATACCAAGAAGCCTCTCGAAGTTCCTATGGGATGAGGAAAGGGTCCAGTCGAAATGTATAGAGCTCCGGTAAAACCTGGTCGTATTATCTTCGAAATGGGAGATATCTCACCAGAAGTTGCCAGGGAGGCTTTTACGCTCGCGTCATACAAACTTCCTCTCAAGACCAAGATTCTCCTCTCTCGCAACGAGATGTAATCTCGCAGTATCAATACAATTCTAATTCTCCATTTCTATGGCAAAAGCGAAGACAACAACATCATCCATTGAAGCAAAAGGACTTCTCGCACTTCGTGATATGGATCAAACCAGTCTCAAGTCAGAACTTCTGAGTGCACGCAAGGCACTCTTCATCCTCCAGATGAAACACTCTCTGGGTGAACTCAAGCAACCACACCTACTCAAAACTGCTCGCAAATACATTGCACAGATTTCGACGGTTCTCACGATCACTCTCTAATTCACTTATTTCCCCTTCCTATGCGTACAAAGACTGGAATCGTTACGAGTACTAAAATGCAGAAAACTATCGTTGTGACGGTAGATTCTTATAAAACACATCCAAAGTATAAAAAACGCTATAAATCCTCCGTGAAGTTCTATGCTCACGATGAGAATAGTATGGCAAAACTCGGTGATACGGTCACGGTCGTAGAGACTCGCCCACTTTCTCGACTCAAGCGCTGGTCTCTCATAGAAGATTCTATAGTCGATTCCAAGGCTCCATCCAAAATCTAAAACCTAAAATCTCCACGTATGATCCAGACTGAAAGTAGACTCGCCATCGTCGATAATACGGGTGCAAAAGAAGCACTCTGTATCAAGGTACTCAAGGGTTCAAAGCGTCGTTATGCAAGCGTAGGTGACATTATCGTTATCTCCGTGAAGAAGGCTCTTCCCAATGGAAATATCAAAAAGAAGACTGTCTGCAAGGCCGTAGTCGTCCGTGTTTCGAAGGAAGTTCGTCGTGAAGATGGTTCCTATGTTCGCTCAGATGACAATGCTTGTGTGATTATCGATGAGAAGAATGAACCAAAAGGTACTCGTATCTTTGGTCCTGTATTTCGTGAACTCAAGGCACGAGGGTATCAGAAGATTATCTCTCTTGCTCCAGAAGTCGTATAATAAGCTTTCAAATCTCAGCGCTAAGCTCTAAAAACTAAATAACTCTCATTATGAAAATTCACACAGATGACACGGTCATCGTCATCTCCGGAAAGGACAAAGGAAAAAAATGAAAAGTTCTCAAAGCATTTCCAGATACCAATCGAATCATCGTCGAAGGTGTCGGTATGGTGACTCGACATATGAAGCGACAAGGTACTACTCCAGGACAAAAAGTCATATTCGAAAAATCAATCGATACGTCCAATGTCATGATCATTGATCCAAAGACTGACAAGCCAACTCGTATCGGCTACAAGATGGAAAATGGAAAAAAAGTCGGTCGTATAGCAAAAAAATCAGGAAATATCCT
>JAYTYQ010000250.1:0-1709 GCA_043742285.1 Candidatus Altimarinota bacterium | reverse complement strand
TGCATAAGGAAAAGAGTAAGTGGGTAAAGTGATATTTCTACCTTACTCTTTTCCTTATTTAATCAAGAGATTTACCGTAATTGATTCACATTTATAGATTGGATTGAGGTGAGCATGTATTGAAGGTCTATGAGCTCGGACTACCTATAGAGTTAATTCGTTCTTATCATGAACGTCAACAAACATTATCATGACTGCAATACAAACCGATTGAAACATGGAAATCCAAAACGGATCTATGTGATCATCGCCAAGAGTTATTTTGGCGTAGAGAACGAGTCAGTTGAATGACCTGCTCTATACTTGGTCTCTCTCCAGATGAAGTTTTTTTTGGAAAGGTAGACTGATACTGCTGAAGTCGAGTAGTAGCTCGAGCTCGATATATAGAATGAGCTACTTTGCAGTGAGCAGAATATGGCGACCCACTTATGAAAGAGATAGAAACGAGACTCAGTAGGATGTGAGTTCCGATATGAAGATGACAATGAGTATTTGTGATTGATCCTATCAATGTAAAAGTTCTAGATTTCAAAGATCGGATACTTGGTGTTATGATCACCGATCTTGGTGCGAATATCAGGGTGAGCATGACATGACACTGTTAGATATCAATTCAATTTTCTAAATTTTACAATATGACGTATTCAGAAAATATACAAGACATGGATTTTCCGATTGATGCACAACGGGAGTTCTATGATTTTCTAAGATCTAAAAAACCTCCGTCTCATAGAGCTTGAAATAGAAGAATAGAGCGTTTAAGATGATTGCTTCTTACATGAGAATGAACTATCGTTGTAACAAAGAGGATGAAAAAGTTGGTAGCAAGTCAATTATATGAATTGTGAATCTAACTGAATAGCATCTCCACAAATTCCTTCTCTGTTTTTCCTGCTTTCTTCCACATTTTTGGCACGAGAGAACCGCTTGTGAATCAGGGAATCGTATTCACTTCGAGGAAGTAGATATCCTTGCCATCATATCGCCAGTCGATACGGATAATACCGCGACATCTGAGAAAATCATAGATATGCGTACTCTGAGATTCAAGGATATTTTTTATGATCTCTGGAATATCAGAAAATACTTCATTCGACCCGTCACTTTCATATTTCTCCGCATAATCGAAGAATTCTCCCTTGAGTGTCACAATCTCGATAATAGGAAGGACATGCGTACCAGTTGTATCATGATATACTCATACAGTGAACTCTTGTCACTTGATATATTCTTGTACCATCGGGACATCATGGAGAGATGGGAATTGTCGCATAAAAGTACTTTTTGCTCATCAGAGCAGAGAGATTCTCTCACTCGTGAGTGATGCAATGATGTCGTGTACCGCCTGTATTCCGAGTTCAAATTGAGCAAAATCAAGTGCTTTTGTCGTCGCGAGAGAGCTTCATCATTGATTTGGCTTTATGATCAGGGCTCCTTCCATAATAGGATATTTTTTCGTTGGGAGCAGTTTCTGAGGGATGGGAAGACCTGAAATCCATGTTTTTGGTACTTTCACACCAATTTTTTCGATCACACAATTGGTATGATACTTATCGATACAGAGAGCATGTACTCATGAAGGAGAGAACGCTACATGAAGACCGAGAGTTTCACACATCCCAGTGATCATCCCATCTTCCCCATACCGTCCATGAAATACTGGCACTACGAGATCATATTTCTGATAGTTTGCGAGGAAGATATCAATC
>JAYTYQ010000249.1:0-2745 GCA_043742285.1 Candidatus Altimarinota bacterium | reverse complement strand
CAATACGGTTCTCGAAGGCAATGGAGAGCAAAATATCCTCATCATCGGGCAAGGTGCACCTCTCGTCTATACTGTTGCAGTACGAAATCTTGGAACCGTTATAGCGACAGGAACCACGACGGTCGAAGATACATTCCCTGCTGGAATCACGATCAGTGGATCTGTCCAGAATCAGAATGGCTGGATCTGTACGAGTGGGACGAATGGGAATCGATCATGGAACTGTACTCGAACTGAGGATCTCGCAGTTGGTGCTTCATTCCCGACGATTCAGGTATTCGCGAAGTCAGATAGTGCGATCCTCGCTGGTGTCTATTCCAATATCGCAACGGTGAGAAATCCAGGAGATTCGAACTCCAATAATAACACTGATCCTGCGAATGTGAAGGTCGTCACGTCTCCTGCTTGTGGTGCTCTCACGGCGAATCCATCGATCTCTCCAAATACTCCGAACACGCCTATTACGTATGCCTGTAGTGCTGCAGGATTTCGTGGTGACCCTCTCAATCTCGAGTACAACATCATCTGTGGAACGAGTAATCTCGGATTCACGAGTGTGAGTACGCGAATATGTCCTCTCCCAGGATCCAATAGTGCCACCCTCGAGACGACATGTAGTGTCCGCGATAAGACCGCACCAACCGTGATATTTTCTGGTTCTCTGGTCGGAGCGTGTCGAAGTGTGATCACGACAACGAGCGGAGGTGGCTGAGGAGGAGGATGAGTATCCAATGTCGGTAAGAAATGTGTCAATGGGATAGCGAGCTGTGCGAACTACAATTCTCTCGTTGCCTGCGAACTCGACGTCGGTGTCGGGAATTGTGACTCTGCAGATATTCCAGGACTTGCTCGTTGTCAGGCAAAGGTCCTCATTTGTGGCGGTGGTGGATGAGGTGGTGGTGGATGAGGTGGTGGTGGATGAGGCGGTGGAAGTGGTTTTTGTGGGGATGGTATCCTCCAGCCCTATTCATGAGAAGAGTGCGATGTCAGAGGATTGAATGGTTCTCTTGGATCATTCTGTACTGCGAACTGCAAGCTCACAAGTATCACGACCAACCCTGGAGCCAATCCGATCACTGGGCTCTGGATGACGATCCCACTCCTCTCGAATGCACGGCTCGGATATTCATGGCTCGAGACGGACGGGACTACGGGAACAATCCCTTTTGAAGCCAATCATATGGTCCTTGGAGAGGGGACGAGAGCATTCACGCTCGCGGATACAGTAGGATTTGGCATCAAGACGGCTCTCCCGATTCCACTCCTGATCGAGTCAGATAAGCTCATGTGTCTCTCGTCGACAGGAGCAACCCTGAATTCACGAGAAATCTGTACGAAGTTCGGACAATATATTGGTGGATCAATTCAAACTGAGACCATCTGTGGCAAAAACTATGTCATTCTCGGAAGAGGCGATTACCAGAAGGCAGCCAATTGTATCGGCCCAATTACGTATATACCAAAACAAGCGAATTCAGCCAATAGTATCACGCTCTTTCGTGGAAGTGAGCTGTATGATATATATCCTACGAGATTGCAGCGAATCTCTCTGAGCAATGCATTTTTCGGACAGACTCCGAGTAACAATACAGGCGCGCTGATCCTCTCGAATGGAAGCGTGACTATGAGCCCTGCTTCCGTCATTCCACTCGTTGCCCTCGATGTCAAAGTATCGACCGCTCGTGTCTGAGGAGGTGCAGGAACTGTGAATCGAGGAATAGAATCCTATGTTCAAGCTGGCAATCTCCTCAATCTCTTTCTCTCAGGAATCAAGTATTCGAGTACGACTACCGCCAATACGACGACCAATTCTCCTCGTGATCCGACAGCCGTCATCAATCTCTCAACCAATCCGAGCAACAATACTCTGGTACCGGTATGAAGTATAGCAGATCTCGAGAAATTTGCTGTCAATGGCAACAAGAATATCCTCTCTGTCCGAGGGAATCTCACGATCGATAATTGTGGGGCGAATCATACACTCACACTCACGGGTATCCGTACTCTGGTCGTCGAGTGAGGAGATCTCATCATCCGCTGTAATACGGTCTATGCATCGAATGATATGAATGCAAGCTGGTCATTCATCGTGAAGGATGGCAATATCCTCATCGACCCAGGAGTATCTACTGATCCTGCATCTGGTATCACGAACCTCGCATGAGTCTATGTCACCGTTGGGAATCTCGCAACAGCCACTTGCTCATCGACTTCGACTGGTCACTTCTGTTCACTCGGTGGTGCTACATCGCAACGCATCCTGAAGATCGACGGGAGTCTCTATGGCGATGCGGCTCCACTCTTCAACTCTCGACTCTACGTCCGTGGAACCAATGCCTATGAGATACTCACGACCGGTGTGATCCTCTCCTACTCGAACCGTGCCCTGGTCTCACCTCCACCGCTCCTCTCACAGTACCTGAACAACTATACTGTGTCGAGGGTGGTGAAATAAGTATCAGTTCATCTAGTTGTTCCGTATATTATTCTTAATTTTACATACTATGGTATCAGTAAATATGATGGGGGAGGGCATAGGCGGATGACTTTCAGACATATCGGAGCCACATAGAGTTGCACTTGAAAAAGTACGAAATGATGTCGGTATCCTTGTTGGATTTGGAGAATGACTATTTGATACTTATGTGACTTAATGTAACTTTTTGTGTGGCTGTAGGTCTCCTATTTCTTGATGTGCGTCTTGAAAAGAAGCTCAAAAATGAGCGCAAGTTTTCTAGGTTTAGT
>JAYTYQ010000248.1:0-1208 GCA_043742285.1 Candidatus Altimarinota bacterium | reverse complement strand
TTACTCATCTCTTCGACAATCCGGAATGCAGTATCGCGGTTGATCATGAGAGATGATCCATGTCCACTTTTGACCACTTTTTTTGCAGGACATCCCATATTGATATCGATCCCCGTGATCCCATACCCTTCGATGATTTTGGCCGCTTCCGCGAACATCATAGGATCTTTCCCAAATATTTGGATAATGAGAGGATATTCACTGGAGTCATGGGTGAGAGCCTTTCTCTGGAGATCTTTCGAATGCACAAGTCCATCAGCAGAATAGAATTCTGAGAATACGACCGTTTCGGGTGCAATTTTCTTCACGATCTGACGATAGGGACTATCACAATACCCATCCATCGGTGCGAGAGCGACGATAGGTCATTGATGAGCGAGATCGTGCCAGAAGGTTTTATTCATGGGGGGAAGACTTGAAGGTATAATGAGAGAAGGAGAAGTGAGAGAGTAGTGTTTTGCACTTGCAAAAAATGATTGCAAATGTGTAACTATTCCTGTATGTGACTATGTTTTTTGTACCTATCTGTTTCAGGGCCCTTTATATCTAGAAAAACTCAAAAATCCAACTTTTCTTCTTACCTGTGGCTCAGGATAGAGACTTGTCAATTATATTTTCTCGCCTTTTTCCCGCGAATAGGATAGTATGGTCATATATTCATACACATATACTTATCTCTATGCTACAGACCATCAATAAGAAAGATAATAGGAGAACTGCACTTCTGCGAAAGCTCGAACTCCCGAGAAATACCCGATCGCTCATCCTGCTCGATATCTCTGATGAGAGTATTCGATCATTTCTCATAGAAGCGGGGAAGTATCTCAATGTTATATTCATCACTGATGGAGATATGGCAGATCAGGAAAGCTATGATGCCTGTATCACAGATTGACATTGAAATATTGACCTCGTGAATCTCATGAAACATTATGTCATTCCGATTATTGTGAAGGATCACCCTCTCAGCATGAGTCTGAGTGAATTCGAACCGATGAAGTTCCAAGGGAATGCATTCATCTATGAATCGATGAATCCTTACCTCATATTTGAGAAGCTTGTCCGCTACCTTGAGAATGTCCGCTATATGGGAGACAAGAGAATACTATTGAATAATGTTGGGAAGACATTCTAAGGTCCGAAAGGTATACAATATGGCTTATGCCTACAATATAAATGATGAGATATGAGATACTAGAATTGCGGAT
>JAYTYQ010000247.1:0-1514 GCA_043742285.1 Candidatus Altimarinota bacterium | reverse complement strand
AAGAGGATGTGTTTCATGATTATCATTGTTTTTTTATGCAATATTTACGAGTTCAATCTCACTACTCTTGAATTATTCGTTATTACGAAGAGTTTTTCTTTCTCTGTGAAAATGACGGACAATCCAAGTACTTGGAAACCACTGGATTGCTTGCGTTCCATGCAATGAGACATTAAAAATACTCCACAAGAGTCTTCACTTGAGTCGTTTTTCATGAACCTACGATGCCTTCGAGGACTATGTACATAAAATTTATTTGGACAATTGTTAATTTTAGATAGAATATTCTCTAATGGAAAATTATCAAACTTCTCGGAAACACATCTTGCAGCCAGTAATGATAGGTTTATCTTTAATGCTTCCTTCGTACTTAATTATAGGAGTATCTGCTATTAAAATGTGAAATCCTTTTGAATCAATTAGTGAAGAATACGGTGGTGAATTTTTATTTTTTATTTTAATAGGGTTAGCCTGAGTTTTTCTAATATCATTATTCATTTCCCTATATAGATTCTTCCAATGAAAACAATATTGAAAGATAACCTCATGATTCTTTAGTCTTCTATTAACTTGTGTATTTCTGTGATTATTTCTATTTACCATATTTTTCATGTTGATCAGTGGATGGTTTGGATGATTCTCATAAAAAATTAACTCTCATTATCCCTCCCCACCATTCCCCCCACCACCGCCATTTTTGCCTTAATAGCTGGATCAGCTTCATAGTCTTCGAGCATGATATGATGGAAATCAAGTTCGTCGATCGACATGAGACTTGGATCGATCGTCACCCGAGGGAATGGATGCGGAGTACGCGTCATCTGTTCCTTCATCTGTTCGATATGATTCTCATAGATATGCACATCTCCGAATGTGTGGATGAGTCATCCTGGCTGGACACCGAGAAGGTGTGCGAAGATATGGATGAGGAGGGAGTATGATGCGATATTGAATGGTACGCCGAGAAATAAGTCCGCCGAACGCTGATAGAGCTGACCGTAGAGCTTTCCATCCTTGATCGAGTACTGAGAGAATCCATGACAGATCGGATAGCGAGACGCCTCATCTGGAAGTGCCATCGAGTAGAGGTACTCAGGATTCCATGCGGTGAGACAGCAGTTGCGAGCATACGGATCTATTTTGAGTTCTTCAAGGATCCAAGAGATCTGATCGATCGTACGACCAGGAGTCTTCGTCGGCCAGCGCCTCCAGAGCTCTCCATAGATCTTCGGGAGTTCTCCGTGAGCCGTCGCAAATGTCTCATCTTCGAGGATATTGGCTATGAACTCTTCTTTCGTCATCGGGAGCAAAATCCCCCCATCCCCCTTTTTCAAGGGGGAGTTTTCCTTCTGCTGTTTCTTGAGTTTATTATTATAAATATAGTAGGGGTAGTCATCCCATATATGGACACCATTCTCTACAAGAAATCGGATATTCGAATCTCCTCTGAGAAACCAGAGAAGCTCGGTGACAACTCATTTCCAGTAGACTTTCTTCGTCGTGAGAAGTGGGAA
>JAYTYQ010000246.1:0-1572 GCA_043742285.1 Candidatus Altimarinota bacterium | reverse complement strand
GCTCAGTACTCGCTCGAGTACCATCTCGCTTGTCTTCTCGATAGTGTCAGCGTCATATTCCCAGAGGATTTTTCATGACTTTAGTATATGTGTTTTTGCATGATTACAAGTGAATCTACACCTTCACAAGTACTCTCTGGAGCTCTTCGAATTGTTCGATCTGTCGATCGAGACGGGCTGATTGGAGTTCAGAAACTGCATTGAGCTCCGTGGTTCAGTGAATATTTTCTGAAATCTCAGAGACTGCTCATTTTAGAATGCTTTTCGTGCTATCAATTTGTATTCGTAAATCAGTACGAAGATCGTGTAGGCTCGGCACAATTTTGTCTCAAATAATCTTCACTATTTCTTTGTGTATCAATAAGAAAGAATGTTTGGTAACGATCATTCGCAATATAAAGTCGAGTCCCCGAACTTGAGTTATATTCTTTAGAATTTTTTCGGAATTTTTGTTTATCTCATCAAAAGAATTGACATTTTTTATGAGATTCAAATGACGAATAGAAGTATATTCAATCCCTCGAAAAATAAAAAGAAAATACATCTGGAAAATAAATAATAATATAATGGGCATCATCATACAGAGTCAAATAAAATTCATCACATTTGGATTAATAACTTCAGGATGTTTCATATTTCCAATAACAAAGAAACTTCAAAAAAATATTATGAAGGGGAATATTAGAAATATGAAGAAAAAATCTTTGAGTCTTATGAGATTCGTAAGGTGATTCACTTCCGAGTTAATTTTTTTATCGATGTTTGAGGTTCATGATTGAGTTTTCATTGTTCGATGAATTATGACAGGGTTTTCTCAAGCCATTTCTCGTACACACTCATATCGACCATCTTCAGACTTGAGGGGGTTTCCTTGACAGTATCCCGAAGTGAGTCCATCGTGATCATATGTCCATCAAGATCTTCTTCTGTGAGCGTCCCACTCTCTGCCTCATCAACGAGATCGAGAAGATCACGAGAAGCATCACGAGCCACCTCATCGCAGATCGTCTCGATATCAGCCGAGACGTATCACTCGGTGAGTTTCGCAAGCTCATCATAGTCGAGAACTTCATGCGGTCGTCATGCCTTCTCGATATACATCTGGAAGAGCGCCTTGCGAGCAATATCATCGGGAGGTCCGAGATAGATTTTTTTATCCAGTCTTCAGGATCTCAGGATCGCTGGATCGAGATGATCAGGACGATTCGTTGCTGCTATGACAATGAGATTCGGCGCGTCTTCGAGGGCATTGAATTCCTGGAGGAATTGACTCACTTCTTCCGCCTTGTTCGCATCGATATTGCTCGTACGAGTGGATACGAGAGAGTCGATCTCATCGAGAAAGAGAATGATAGGTTCAGATTTAGCAACTTTCTTCGCTCATGTGAAAAAATCCTTGATATTCTTGGTGGTCTGATGGAGATATGAGGATCCGAATTCTCCCATATTCTTCGAAATAAATCCACAGCCAAGTTCTTCGGCAAGCTTCTTGGTGATGAAGGTCTTTCCTGTTCCAGGTGGTCCATAGAAGAGCATTCCTGTTGGGATCGAGATCTTGAATTTCTCATATTC
>JAYTYQ010000245.1:0-2339 GCA_043742285.1 Candidatus Altimarinota bacterium | reverse complement strand
CCATCGAATTGGCAATTTGGTTCTGCAGTGCCGATATTTCACTGAGTAGAAGGGGCCAATGTTCGCAGATTCCAGTGAATATTGGATGGACCGAACACTATGGGCGCATACCTCCTCATCTATATGGGAATATTTGCCTACTACTTCAGACAAAAAAAAGACTGGTACTTCGTGATCGGAGGAATATTGATAGTACTTTTTATATGTATTAATTATACGTATTCTCGCAGCGCACTTCTCGGATTCATCGGGTGACTTTTCTTCATCCTCGTCTTATCAGCACGAAATCTCTATCGTCATTATTCAGGGCAAGTTATAGGACTCTCTATTATAGGAATATTGCTGGTAGGATGAGTACTTCTCCAGTATGGAGGAAATATTCAGGCGATCATCGAACGAGGGGGATCATCGAAGGGGCATGCTGAGCGTATGATTATCGGAGTCGATAGGGCAATCATGCATCCATTCTGAATGGGGCTGTGATCTGAATGACCCGCATATCGATATGTGAAGAAGTTGGGAGAGAAAGATCAGAAAGAGATTGAAAAAATGGATATCGAAAATATTCCAGAGAGTTGGTATATTCAGCAATTTGTTGAAGGTTGAATTCTCGGGGGGATTCTCTTTCTCATACTGATGGGTGTATTTCTCTGGAATCTCTATAGGAGCCATGTGATTCTCGCAGGGATGTTTCTCTCGATACTCATTATGAATTTCTTTCTGCATACATTCGAATCCAGCCCATTTTCTCTTTCACTTTTTGCTATCATAGGACTTATACTCAGTTCCCATTCTTCACAAGAGCACCATGGCTAAAAATGGAGAGTCATTACAGATTTTTTTTGCCTCTCGATTGGTTCTCGAAAAGTGAGTCGATATTCTTATCAATGCTATAGAGGCTTCACAGAAGGATCCAATACTGAGAGCAGTTCACTGGCATATATGTTCTGATGGGCATTTCACTTGAGAGATTCGATCCCTCTCTGAGAAATATCCACAGAATGTGAGTTATTATTGAAAGCTATGAATAGAAAAGATGCGAGAACTCTATCGAATGAGTGATTTTCTTCTCATGCCTTCTCGGTTTCTCGAGACATTCGGACTCACGGCTCTCGAATCCCTGGCTTCATGAACCCCCGTGATCGGTATACGAAAAGGATGACTTATTCACTTCATTCCTGAGGATCTGGCTCTCGATCAAGAGGAACCTGTCCATTCACTCTTGTGAATCCTCAGGAAATACCATAGCGTGAATCCTCCCGAAGCGCTCGATGTTGCTCAATACAATCGAGAGAATTGGATGCTGCAACTGGATCAAATCTTTGCCTGAAAAAAGAAAATCCTTCTCATTCATGACTATGATGACCTGATTGGTGGCGCGGAATATTATCTCGAGATGGTCAAATGCACCCTCATAAATCTCGGGAAGGAAGTAGAATTCTATAGCTATCATGGGAAAACATCTATTTGGAAAAGGCGACTTATGTTTATCTGTTCACCTTTTGCTTTTTGGCGCTGATACTCTCTGAAGCAAAAATTGCAACAATTCTCTCCCGATGCTCTCTGGATGCACTCGATTCTGAGATATGTCTGAGTATGGTGAGTGAGATCAGTGACGCAATATAGAGCAGAGAAGGATATTTCCGTATTTCTCTCGCATCATGATGTCGGTCTTCTCGCAGCCTTTCCTCAGTATATCACGGATGAATCGCAGATTCCCACAGAGAGTACGCGCTGATCATTCACTCTGATCTCAGAGTGATGGATTCGTCGATGTTCGAGCTCACTGAAGTGGCTTATTGTGAGGATTCTGAAGGAATCTCTCCCAAAAAATACAAAGCATATTATTTTCTCAGCATTCCTCGAGAGGCATATCAGAAATCACTTCTCAGATGCAGACATCATGATACTTCCCCATCCCGTCGATCGTTCAATATTTTATCCATAGGACTAATCACTTCCACACTCCCAGACAGCCATCTGACTCTCGGGATTGTAGCTCGATATTTTCCCTGAGAGAAGTGATGGATGATCTCGCTGGATCTGATCGAGAACGCTAGCGATATCTTCTCGACTTTCCACATGCACGAGTGCGCCTCGATACTCCTTCACTCCAGGGAATCCATGGAGATATTGAACGAGATGCTTGCGTGCTTCCATCATGCCTTTGCGTTCTTTCCACTGCCAGAGGAGATCTCCATGTTCACGCATTGTCTGGAGTATTTCTCCCAACGTTGGCTCATAGTGGCTCGGAAGAAAACACCACGGATTGCCGAAGCTTGCTCGACCGATCATGAATCCATCTAAGCTCTTGTGAAAAACTCGCCCTTCGAGCTCAA
>JAYTYQ010000244.1:0-2804 GCA_043742285.1 Candidatus Altimarinota bacterium | reverse complement strand
GATATGATCACCTTGGCTCAGGTTCGAGAGACACACAATCCAGAACTCTGTGGGAATCTCTTCAATACTGGGATGCAATTCGCATGCGTACAGATTGCCAATACTATCCAATAATCAAAATAGGGAATTGACGAGGAAAAATGATGGGGAAAATATCGTAATTATCGACCTCATGGTGAAAGAGTGTTAGAATATTTCTATGATACTTTTCTGGCGTTTTCTCATCTGATGCTTCTTGTTTGTGCTTTCAGGGATGGCTCTCTCAGCTACAGGATTCGTGAGCTATACACCTGCTGCGAATATCTACCTCTCAGGATCCAATATATCCGTCAGATTCGATGTGGCTCAAGTACTCCACGATAACGCATCCATATCAGTACCCGGCCATCTCAACACCGCGAGTAGGAGTTTCTCTGGAACATTCTATCTCTCCTGAGCAGGCTGGGTACTCTTCGATACTGGAACCTATGTGACGCGTCTCGATTGTGGTATACAGTCACTCAATGCATTGACGACAAATTGTATCCTCTCAGGATCTGCTTGGAGTGAGACAATCGGGGATATCAGATTCGACCGCCGGGTAGAATATCTTCCAGCGACAGGAACGCTCTCAGGCAAGATATTGACCAATATCTGAGACTTCTCACTCGATACGATCATATTGCCACTTCGCCCTATGGTTCTCATCACTGGAACCAACTATACTCCCGTTGCGCATACGGGTATATATATGTTGATCAATAACTATCTCGCGTATGAATCGAGTGGATGAATGATTGATGCTACTTTCATCCCGATAGGAACGGCTTTTCCTATTTCTTATGTTTCGGCCAGCTCGTGGTATGCCGATCTCTCTCTGGCAAGTGACTATATTCTCACGATCACGGATCAGAACGGCAGTCTCTCGAAGTATCTCTACAGTGTGATGAACGATATTCCATCTCTCGGCCTCGATACCGCTATCGCATCGACGAAGAAGCAATCATTCTGTTCACTCTACCCGACCGATTCACGGTGTCCTGATGGATCCAATCTTCTCCCTACTCTTCTCACGCATTCGGTAGGGGGGGTCGCATGAGTCTCGACGACTATCGCTGATGGGCAGTCCCCGATCGATGCTCGGATGAGACTTCGAGATCGCTATGGAAATCCGATCACGAGCGGGAATCTCAATATCAATTATAGCATGCCGATCCGAAATATCCAGACGAATCTGGGAGACTCCGTCTCCTATACTCCAAGTATTCTCTGAGATGCTGTGAGTGTATCTGTGCCTGTCGTGAATTTTTTCGATGGCACCGGAACAACCCGCAATATCCCGATGAGCTGACAGTCATTCAACTATAGCTTCCTCTCGAATGCCCCTGGAACGATCTCTCTGCGAAGTATCAAGTATAATGGAGTAGATATGGGAATCAGTGCACCTGATCTGATCTTCACTCCCTGGTATACCCTCACGGCGTTCACATCCAGCGATATCCGCATCGGTATGAGTGCCATCTTCACAGGCACTGTCGTGAACCACTCGACTCGCAATGATACCAATCCGAGCATCATCCATGGACTCTCGATAGGGTACAATGTATTTGCTGTTTTCTCTGGATTCTCATCGAGTATCGCGCCCATCTGTCAAGCGAGCTTCATAGATACTTCTGGATATACGGGGATCAATGAATGCAAATGGACTGCTATGAATGGACGATATTTCCCCTCACTCTATGTGCGTGCCCTCAGTTCGAATCCTTCCGAATACAGCTTCAGTGGAATGTATACACCCCTCATATCGCTTCCCTATGTTCCCCCCGAAGGATCGACGATCTCGAGCTATATCACCTACTCTCTCGGTGGCAATACGGTCATCTATCCCACCACTTCCTATACTCTGATGGCTTCGACATTTCAGCAGATGCGTATCCGTATCCTTGGACAGATCCAGAGCGATGGGTGGTATCAGTGACTCGGGAAGACCGGTATGACCAAAACTGATTTCTTCAATACGCTTCGCAAAAATATCGCACTCCTCACGCGCAATCAGAAAGATCTCCCACAGAGTAGGTTCATCTATACGGGGTCGCTCAGTCATATCACAGCCTCGACGCTCTCGACCAAGCGATCCTACATCGCCGAGTGAGCCGACATCACGATCGATGAGAATATCGCTCTCTCAGATCATCCATTGGCGATCATCTCACTGAAAAATCCTGATACAGGACTCGGTGGTAGTATCAGTATCTCGAGTGGTGTCACCGATATCCATGCGACGCTCATGGGAGAAGCGATCGTGACATCAACAGGCTCCAAGCAGCTCTATATCCATGGGTCTGTGATTTCGAGCAATACGACTGGATGAGCCTCCAGGACAACTCCTCTCTGCCCATATCTCGAGACACTTCCCTGCACCATCGATCGAGCCAAGCTCTATGATCTCGAATACTGGCGTTCCGACTATCTCGGACTTGCGAGTATTCTCGGGCACACCGCACTCTCCCTCACAGCCCAACGATATCAGGATACCTCACTCATCATCGAATATGACCCGCGAGTGCAGTCTGATCCACCACCAGGCGTGATACAATAAGTTGATACAATCAATATAGGTTGATTTTGGGAGAGAATCATATACAATAGTCGAAACTATAACTTTTTCCATCTATGACAGAACAAGAATTCCAAAAATTCGTCGTCGAACAACTCACCTCTCTGGATTCCAAGGTCACCTCTCTGGATTCCAAGGTCACCTCTCTGGATTCCAGAGTAGGAACACTCGAGCAATCAGTTCAGTGACTCCGCAAGGATGTCCATGG
>JAYTYQ010000243.1:0-2205 GCA_043742285.1 Candidatus Altimarinota bacterium | reverse complement strand
TTTTATAATAGTTCGATCAGCAATATTATCCTTTCCGAGCGCATTGAATATAGGATTTTTTGTGATTTTCTGATTGTGACCTATCGACATATGGTATGTGGGTTAGAGTTTCGAATACAAGATATAGTATATTTTTCTCGGGAAAAGCAAGAGGAATTTATTATTTTCTCTTTTCCGTGATGAAGAGTGAAGTCGTATAGACAAAGAATGGAATGCCGATGAACTGGTAGAAGATCGTGAAGATCTTTCCGATATCCGTCTTTGGGAAGAAATCCCCATATCCCACAGCAGCGAGTGTCGTCGATGAGAAATAGAACGCATCCAGATAACGCCATCCTTCGACAAAATGATAGAAGACTCCTCCAATCGTGAGTATGATGATCACAGCAAATATCTCAATCTCAACCTTTTGTATGAGTGAGAGTCCAGAGTACATCTGACTGATGGGTTTTCGGAAGAATTCTCGAGGCATAGGAATCTATATTTTTTTAGTTTTTCATTTTGTAGCGCCTCTTCATGGATGGATGATCGCATCGACATCCGCTTCGACATCACGCATCGCTCGTTCGAGGAGCTCATCTTGTTGGCGGATCTTATTGAATTCGAGTTGGAAGACAAGCGTCATCGTATAGAGAAATAAAGGGACATAGAATATCGCATATGCCATAGTGATAATTTTTCCTGCTATTGTCATGGGAACGAGATCACCAAAACCGATGGTTGCTGTCGTGATGATCGTGAAATAGAGCGCATTGAAATAACTCTCACCAATAGGAAATCCATGTTCGAATCGGTGAATGAGAAAGGTTCCAATGATCCAGCTTCCGAGAAAAATGAGTCCTATCTTGAAGAATTTCTTGTGGTGAATATGGAGCATACAATATATGAGAAAATCTATCAGAGTATATATCGAACATTCAAAAACGCAAAAAAACCTTTCCAGTGAGATATAGTTTATCTGGATCCTTCATCAGTTCGAGATGAGAACATATCTGAGAGAAATCCACTCAGTGAGAGTACATGCACTGATTTGATATCTGAGAATCGATCACGATTCATAGGGATACTATCGGTCGTATAGAACTGATCGAATGCATTGATGAATTCATCCTTCACACCTTCTGCGAATACAGCATGAGGTGCGAATGCTGAGACACTCTTTGCTCACTTGATCCGAGCGTAACGACAGGCTTCGATGAGTGTCCCTCCGGTTCGTATATGGTCATCGATGATGAATACTTCTCTTCCTTTGAGATTTCCTCATTCGAAATACATTTCGAGTGTGGTTGGTCATGTGCGTACTTTTGCGCACGTCACAATCTCATAGTCCAGGAAGTATCGAGAGAATGCTTTTTTGGCTCCTGTATCAGGAAAGAGAATGATTGGTTTAGTAAGCTCCTTTCTAACGGAGCTGTCCGCCGTGGCGGACTGAGGATTTTTCTCATGAACCAAATCTTCTGTCTCTCAATCACTCTTTTTAGAAAAAGGACTTTCAAAGACTTCTCTCTTCAGAATATCAGTCGTGGTATGATGATGGATCTGAAGAGAAGGAGGGAAATAGAATATTTCTCGTTCATCATGGATATCGAAGAGGTGAATATGAGTCCTTCCGGGGAGTCTCTCGCCGATGAGTGCAAATATCCGTGCGAAAACATTGGCAATCGAGAGTTCTCCGCTCGGTGTATCTCGTTCCATCGATGCCGCAGGGAAAAATGGAATCACGATATGAAGTGAATCCAGATGATGACGCGTGAGTCCGTCGAGGAATGCTATCTGACCGAAGAAGTCTTTCACATAGCGAAAATCACCGATATAGACAACCTCTTTTCCTTCTATAGCTTTTTTATCCTCGAGAAATATACGAGGCCAGCCGTCTGAGAATTTCTCGAATCTAACGATAGTTGCATTATTTACTGATCTCTCTAGGTGTGAGAAATGTGGATGGAGGAAGATCATGTGTTCGAAATAAGAAATAGAAAGAAGGAAAAATATGAGATTCGTATGAATATCTACAAGCCTACCACCCGCTCATAACACTCCTCACAATAGACAGTCTCTGTTCTCTCTGGACTGTAGGTCGTGATCATCTTCTTTCTGAGTTTTTCCGTACCTTGTCATGCCGAACTTGTTTCGGCATCTTGTCGGTTCCTGATCGAAGATCCTGAATCACGTTCAGGATGACCATGAATTCAATAATACTCTGCA
>JAYTYQ010000242.1:0-4763 GCA_043742285.1 Candidatus Altimarinota bacterium | reverse complement strand
TTTTACTCAGGAAAGAAAAAGAAGCACACCATCAAAACACAAGTAGTACGAGATACGAGTGGAAAGATACTGAGAATTCATACAAGTAATGGAAAGGTATACGACAAAAAACTCTATGATCAGTCCAAGCTTCATATCCGAAAAGAAACCAAGAAACGAGTAGACTCAGGATGCCAGTGAATCCAACACCATGAAGAGAATGTCATTATTCCGAAGAAGAATACAAAACTCCATCCTCTCACCAAAGAAGACAAGAAAGAATGCACATAGAAGAAATGAAGAAACTCTCGAAAGGAAAAATATGCCCTAACGGGCATATTTGAGAGTGAAGGGGTTATTTTGAAAGAGGTCTAGTATGGTATTTTAGTGCTTGGTTAACGGCGGCAAGACAAGAAAAAACTTCAAAATGTTTCTTTTGAATTTTATCGGTCTGCTATATACTTCTCGTAATATGAAAAATATCATCATCATCTGAGCAGGTGCGGCATGACTCATGACTGCGGCAACAATATTGGAAAGTCATGTGTCCAATTACCATATCCATCTCTTCGAGAAAAATCTCACCCCAGGGAAGAAAGTCATTATTTCTTGAGGGGGACGATGCAATGTGACCACGAGTGTTGAGGACAAGCGGATACTCTCCACCAAGTATACTCGATGATGGGAGTTCATCCGCAAAGCAATAAGTATATTCTCCCCGCGAAAGTGTTATGAATGGTTCGAGTCTCATGGTGTTCCGTTGAAGGTGCAGGATGATTTCCGAGTTTTCCCTGTTTCTGACGATGGAAGAGATATTGTTGGAGTCTTCGAAAGTATATTTGCGAAATATCGTGAAAAGATAACTCTGCATTATGGGGAATGAGTCGGTGAAGCTTGACTCTCTGATCTCAGGTGTGAGAAAAATGATGTAAGAGAACAGGGAACTCTAAAAATAGAAAAAAAATTCCACATCACAACTCCAATGTGATCCTATGAAGCTGATATTCTTGTCATAACTACTGGTGGGAATGCCTATAGTCATACAGGTTCAACGGGTGATGGTTATGCTTTTGCTCGATCTCTTGGACATAGCGTGACTCAACTCTGACCATCATTATCGAGTTTTCTCACTGGTGAATCTTGGCTTCATGAGCTCTCTGGACTGGTTCTCAATAATTCACAATTCATCATTCACAATTCACCATTATCCTGATCTCTTCTCTTGACGCATTTCGGTATCTCATGACCTCTTGCCTTCATGCTCTCTTCCGAACTTGCCTGGGAAGAGATAGGAACAACGAATCCGAGAAAAGTACAACTCATACCTATCGCTGAGATGACTGATACTCATTGGGAAATATTTCTCAAGGATCAATTTCAGAATCATCCGAAGAAATTCCTCTGAAGTATTCTCATAGAAAAACTCCCTCGACGTTTTGCAGAGGCATTGGTGATACGATATTTTTCCCATATCAGAGAGACATTCGCGGGATCAATATCTCGAAAGGATCGCGAAAATATCTCAAATCTTCTCGGCAATGGTATTCCTATGACCCTTCTCGAACGTCGACCTGGTGATGAATTCGTCACAGCATGATGAGTGTCAACTGATGAACTTGATCCTGATACGATGGAATCACGAATACACAATAACCTCTATTTTGCAGGAGAAGTTCTCAATGTCGATGGATATACGGGAGGATTTAGCCTTCAGATATGCTGGGCAAGTGGGTATGCGGTTGGGAAAAATATACTCTCTAAAATAGTGGTATGACAAATATAGATTGAAAACAAAATATTATAAACGTCAAAAACTCTATTGAATGTTATGACAGAAAATTGAAAGAATTTCTTTGGGTCTACGTATAAGGTACTAGAATATCAAACATATGCCTATAGAACTTTCTCGTTCCGAAATCATCTTACTCACTCTTGAGGATAGCGATAATTTTGCAATTATTATCGATCAATATGAGCAAAAACTCTTTCGCTATATTATGCGACTCTGAGATTTTTCTATTGCTGATGCTGAAGATATACTCCAAGATGTCTTCATAAAATCATATACTCATATCAATGAATACGATCCTTCTCTTTCATTTTCGTCATGGATATATCGAATCGCTCATAATACTACTATCGATGCATTTCGTAAGAAAAGTACTAAAATCACTCTATCTCTCGATGATGACGAATACGAGTGACTCAAGGCATCGCTTCAGAGCGATGAGGATATACACTTTTCTCTTATGGAAAATGGTATGAAAGAGATGGTGCAAAAATCACTTTCGATACTACCCGATGAACAAAGAGAATGTATAATTCTCAAATATATCGAATGAAGAGACTATGAAGAAATCAGTGATATACTGAGAATTCCTATAGGTACCGTCGGAACCCTGATCCATAGAGCCAAAAAACAACTCCAATGAAATCTTAGTTCTATTCATAATCATCTCTAATATGACTATCAAAAAAAACATACTCGAAAAAATCAAGAAGGACCATATAGAGCCTATTTCTATAGCAACGGTGATAAGAAGAAAGTATTTGATGATAGCATTCTTTCTTCTTTTGATCAGTCTTGGGATTTTTATAGTTTCCTTTTTTCTTTCAGATATATCTTGACTTGGAGAGCTTCTCGATATAGATACGATATATATAATTGCTCTTTGGATTATCGCTATCATACTGCTATGAATCTTCATATATAGAGACTCTCGTACTATTGGGACTCTGTACCGCTATAGCATAGCGAAAGTGCTCGGGATCATATTTGGCACTATGGTACTTGGGTGATCTCTTTTCTATGTCTCAGGAATCGATCAATCTATTCAGAAATTTCTTATTCGTTATACGGGATATGAGAGAATTATGAGTACATATACAAGCTGGAGCAAGCCAGAGCAATGAAGACTCATAGGTGAGATCACGGAAATAAGAAAAGATGGAATTATTATCACAGATCTCAATGAGAAACAATGGAATATCAGTCTCCCTGAGAATCTCTTGAAGCAAAAAGATACCCATAATGAAGAAGTTATAGAAGAATGAAATGTACTAAAAATCACAGGAAAACTTCAGGGAAATGATATATTTCTTGGCAAAAGCGTTACTGAATTATTCGAGTAAAAATAGTTCTAAAAGAAAATTGAAAGAAAAAATAGGCTCATCCGTAATAGAAAGTGAGGATCCTCATTCACTCCATTTATTTTTTACTTCATTACATATTATGCGAAAAGAACTCATCTACTCCGCTCTCACAGGTCTTGCGGTCGCAGGATCCATCGGACTCACATCATTTGCCACTACCAGCAACCCTGCAATCCCTCATATCCCATCATCTCAGACTCTACAGATACAAACTGTCAATACACAGACAAGTACTCCTCATACAGAAGTCGCAGATACTCCAGATACGGCTATATCTGATGAAGTCAAGGCTGAAACTCAAGATGATTCTACCACTCTCCCAGCGGGATCAATCTCTGAAGCTGCAGCTACCAAGATCGCCCTCATGGCCAATCCAGGTACTACCGTCACAGGATTCGAAACTGACAATGAAGATGGTGTAGCCATCTACAGTATCTCTCTTAGCAATGCGACTGATGTCGAAATCGACCCAGTAAAAGGAACTATTCTGAAGACTGAAAAATCAGACAATGAAGCGAGTGATACAGAACGTCCAGATACTGAGAACGATCCAAATGATCGAGATCAAGATGGGAAATAATATCTCATTGCCCATCAGAACAGAGATCGATCTTCTTATATTTTTTCCATCCTCGGCACCCATAATACCTACTCTTTTTAGGAGTAGGTATTATGGGTATAATGGATAGATAAAATAGATTTCTTATATAATTTTACTCTCATCACACTATGTCCTCACTCCTCGATCAGGCTCTAAATAAGCTCCCGCACATCACTCTCATCTTCTGGATAATGAAGATCGCGGCAACCACACTCGGTGAGACCGCAGGTGATCTCTTGGCTCAGACTCTCTGAGTTGGATACGCGACAAGCACGCTCATACTGATGAGCATATTTGTCATCGTCCTTATCGCCCAGCTCATGGCGAAGCGTCATCATCCATGGCTCTACTGGTCAGTTATACTGGCAACGAGTACCGCAGGAACTACGATGTCGGACTATATGGATCGTACACTCGGGCTCGGCTATGCGACTGGATCGGCAATTCTCATAAGCATCTTGATTGCCATATTCACATTCTGGAAACGCTCATGAGCGACTCTCGATGTTCACAATATTCGCACGACGAAGATCGAAGCACTCTATTGGATAGCAATTCTTTTTTCGAATACTCTCGGTACCGCTCTCGGAGATTTTCTCGCAGACAGCTCTGGGCTCGGTTTCGGTGGTGGAGCACTCCTCATAGGGAGTCTTATTACACTGACAATAGTTGCTCATTACTATACGAAGATCTCAGGGATACTTCTTTTTTGGATAGCATTCGTTCTCACGAGACCATTTGGTGCAACTTTCGGTGACCTCATGACGAAGTCACATGAGAAGTGATGACTCGCATTCGGGACGATGGGCTCATCAGCTCTGCTTCTTGCTATACTTGTCATATTTGTAGCATATAGTGTGTATACACATAGGAAGAAATATCAATTGGAGCGTATCGCTCTCGAAGATAGCTACTAAAAACATTTTACTCTTTATTTTTCTCCCTATGGCATCAGCTTCTTCATCTCAGTGGACTCTCCTAAGCAAAGTTCCAGAGATCACCATCTTTTTCTGGATTATCAAAGTGCTCT
>JAYTYQ010000241.1:0-1101 GCA_043742285.1 Candidatus Altimarinota bacterium | reverse complement strand
AAGTGCCAGTACCTGTAAAAGGTTGTCGCAGACGTATTCCATCATTCCATCCATTTCATGATTGATTGATCGTGAGCTTTGCATCAGGTAGGGCTCATCCGATTCAGAACTTTCAGTCAGTATGAACAGCATCTCCATAGAGTTGAATAATTGGAACATTGCAGTCACCAGGAGTATATGCAGCTCACGCTACATTGGGACTACAGCTGAGATTATAGAGGGTAATATTATTTTTTGCACGATTTGCATCTCTTCCTGCTCATAAATACACATCCCCATTATCAGCAAATCCAGGGTGATAGTAGTTGAAGAGGGCGCCTTGAGATCATGCTGAAGTATTATCTAAGAGAATAGTTCCATTCACTTGTCTTATACTGCCATTCACGTCGAGTGGATAACTGGCAGTCGAAAATCATACAGCGAGAGTATTATCTACTGTGAGTCCAGCATTTCCAATACGTGCCATGGTAGCTGCGGCACCATCTCTTGTGATGTTGAATACTCCATTCGAATCAGTTCCTACCCACCATCTTCTTCCTGCATTGGAATTGTATTCTATATAGTTCCAGCCGTCTCCAGGATCTGGTTGGGTCAGACGAAGTATATTATCAGCAGCGCTTTTGATCTCCAGAGGATTGGTAGGAGTCGTGGTTCAGATACCGACACTACCACTGAAAGACGTCTCATACGTGGTAGGATTGAATGATGCGACATAGTCATTGTGGTCTTTTCCTATCCAGAGGGACGAGAGTGCATTGTTCGTCCCGAGTCCTCAGAATCCACCGAGACGAGAGAGTCCATCCTGAGTCGTGAATCCATATAGTCGAGACCATCATCATCAACCAGGTCATACGGCCGTGATACCAGCACCATAGATAGGTGCATTGTATCCTATACGAAATCGACCTTCTACATCAAGTTTTGCTCATGGTGCATTCGTTCAGATTCCGAGATTTCCTGTTGTATCGAGAATCATATTTTGTACACCATTGGTCTTGAATTTGAGAGGTTGGGCATCAGTTGTTCAGAGAAAGTTCACGGCAGTTGTTCCAGCATTTCATGAGAGATCCCATTTATCGATATTCTGTCCGAGGACACAAT
>JAYTYQ010000240.1:0-1226 GCA_043742285.1 Candidatus Altimarinota bacterium | reverse complement strand
GTGAGTGACACCACCACGAGTATCCTCTGGGAATCAGCCTGCTTCGATGCAAGTAGCGTCCGTCTCACCGCTCAGCATCATGGAATACGAACAGATGCTTCCACTCGATATGAGAAATCCCTCGATCCACTTCTTGCGGGAACCACATTCGATCGAGTAGTGCAATATATGAACTTCCTCGGAAAAAACTCCAATACAACAGGGAAGTCGTCCTATCTGAATGCATCTCATGTCAATCATATCAGCATCGACGTAGGCTATGATTTTATCAATATGAAAGCGGGGGTCACTATCCCACGAGAAGAAGTGAATGCCATCCTAGAACGACTCGGATTCCAATCCACGATCCACGATTCACGATTCACAGTTGAGGTGCCCTCATGGCGTGCGAGTAAGGATATCAAGATCCGAGAAGATATCGCAGAAGAAGTAGTACGCATCTATGGATACGACAGGGTACCGTATACTGCTCTCTCTACCGATTTTCGCATTGGGAAAAAGAATGCAGAAATAGAGCTCAGAAATCTCTCGAATACACACTTCTCAGAAAGAGGGTGGAATGAAGTCTACAATTATTCATTCACAAATGAAGTCCTCGAGCATAAGGCCGGATACATTCATCTGGACAATATGGTATCAATCCAAAATGCCTTCAATGAAGAGTACACCCATATGGTTCGTTCTCTGGCACCAAGACTTTTTCAGGGCATCAATCATAATCAGAAATATGCAGAAAAATTTGGATTCTTCGAGGTCGCCAAGGTCTACCATAAGGCATGAATGCGAAGTAGCCATGAAGAGCAACTCCTCCAAAATATTCCAGCGAAACCCTACCCCGAGAAAAAAGTCCTAGCTGGAGTCTCAATTGGCTATAGCATCGAGGAACTTCGCTCTCTCCTCGAGGATTATCTCAGAACGACCATTGGATATATTCCTCCTGTCCATCAAGGGTGATCTTCGCTTCCATTTCTACATCCCGGAGTATCTGGACAGTATCGAGAAGATGATCTCATACTCGTCCATTTCGGCAAGATTCATCCTGAGACCGCACATGAGTTCGATATCGATGAGAACACACTTTATTTCGAGATCAATTATGAAGAGATCCTGAGGCTCCGACAAGATATGGAGATCAGATTCTCAGAAATCTCTCGATTCCAGACGATTCCCCGAGAACTCAACTTCATCCTTCCTGAGAATACTCCCACCGGAGATATAGCAAGGAT
>JAYTYQ010000239.1:0-3594 GCA_043742285.1 Candidatus Altimarinota bacterium | reverse complement strand
ATCCGCTATGAATATCGTCATACTGACGGCAAGATCTGGGAATTCGATGAATATCAATGACTGAATACTGGTATCGTTCTCGCAGATATCGAGCTCAAGTCCCTCGATGAGACATTCGAGCTGCCAACCCTCCTCGGACAAGAAGTCACGAAAAATAAAAAAATCACCAATAATTCCTTTTCTCAGCATCCATATACGAACTGGTCAGGAGCAGAAAAAGAATGGTATGAGACGTTGAAACAATCCAAGTAAAAAATCTTGATTTCCTAAAGAATCAAACGAATATCAATGCATATTGCATAGGAATCTGCGTGCATGCCTTGTTCCGCCACCATTTTCGACTCTCGGAAGGGAATGGACATGCAATCAAGAAATCCCTCCTCGAGAATCATACTCACCTCAGGGGGGATTTTTCTATTTTTCACACGAACTTTCAAATTGAGAACTTTTCTCTATACTTCCTCTATACTTATATCTATCATTCTATGCAACTCTCTTCACAACTTCCATTCAAAACACAAAAATCTATTCCATCTGGCTCAGATAATCGTGGGACAGGACTCCTTCTCCAGGCGGGGATGATCCGTATGACGCTCGCTGGATCCTATAGTTTCACAACACTCTGACTCAGAGTACTCCGCAAGATCGAGACAATCGTCCGCGAGGAGATGCATGGTATCGGTTCAGCAGAAATCCTCATGTCGGCACTCGGTGCTCGTGAGAGCTGGATCAAGACGGGTCGTTGGGACTCAGTCGATGTCCTCTTCAAGCTTCCAGGAGCAGAGTGAAAAGAGTATGCCCTCAATCCGACTCATGAGGAAGTTGTCACGCCACTCATAGGTGAATTCATCCAATCCTATAAGGATCTCGATGCTTGTAGCGTCTATCAGATCCAGTGGAAGTTCCGTAATGAGAAACGTGCCAAGTCTGGTCTCCTTCGTGGCCGAGAATTTCTCATGAAGGATGCGTATTCTTTCCATCGTTCTCAGGAAGACCTTGATACCTATTTCGAAGTGATGCACGGGGCCTATGACCGAGTATTTGATCGACTCGGGATCGGCGATTCGACGTATTATACCTTTGCATCTGGATGAGACTTCTCGAAGTATTCCTACGAATTCCAGACCGAGCTCGGAATCGGTGAGGATGAGATCTATATCTGTCGGGCGTGTGGACAATCTCACAATACTGAGATTATCGAGGGTGGGAATTTCGTCTGTGTGCAATGTGGATCGAGAGAGTATTCGAAAAAAATTGTCTCCGAAGTTGGCAATATCTTCAAGCTCGGATCTCGATTCTCGGATGCATTCGATGTGAAGTTTCAGGATCGGGATGGTTCTGTCGGGAAAGTGATCATGGGATGTTATGGGATCGGGATTTCTCGTCTCATGGGCGTCATTGCCGAGAAGAGCAATGATGAGAGATGACTCATCTGGCCAGAGAATATTGCTCCATTTTCTCACATTCTCATCGTGATCGGTGATCATCTCGCCGAAGCCAAGAAGCTTGCAGAGTCCATTGAGTCTTCTGGATATGACGTCCTTATCGATGATAGAGATGTCGGCTTCGGTGTGAAGGCGAGCGATGCAGATCTCCTCGGTGTCCCGAATCGCATTATCCTCTCAGATAAGACCATAGAGAAAGGAGGATACGAACTCAAACGAAGAATAGAAGAGAATTCGCAGATCATAACAATCTAATGAGAATATATCGGTAGAGAAATATTCCTCATCCCTCAACAAACATGCGTAAATGGATATTCATCCTCCCAATATTGTGTATCATCCTTATCCTTCCGTGGATCTATATTTCTTGGTCGGTACAGAGTAGCATCTATCGAGATGTAGCTCTGATTCCAGAACGTGATGTTGGACTTCTCTTAGGCACCTCACCGTTGTCATCCGATGGACGAGCCAATCTCTTCTATACCACACGAATCGAAGCGACCAAAATGCTCTATGAGCAAGGGAAGATTCATCGAATCCTCGTCTCGGGTGACAATAGTACTCGAGAGTACAATGAGCCTATCATGATGAAGGATTCTCTTATTCGTGCTGGAGTTCCTGAGAGTGCTATTACTCTTGATTATGCTGGATTTCGCACCCTCGATTCTGTGATTCGAGCAAAAGAAATATTCTCTCTCACAGGTGGTATCACGATCATCTCGCAACCATTCCAGATCGAACGGGCACTTTTCGTGGCAGAGAATCGTGGGATCGACGCACTCGGATTCTGAGCGGCGAATGTGAGCCCGTTCATTGCTCCTCGTGTCTATGTCCGTGAGATTTTTGCTCGTTGGCTCGCACTCTTCGATATATGGGTCGGGACAGAGCCGATCGTTCTCGGAGAGAGTGAGGTGTTGAATGAGCAAAAATAGTGAGAACCAAGAATATGAAAATTTGTATCAATTTTTTGTGACTTTATACTCCTTTTTGACATTCCTCCATTTTTTCATAGTATTCTCGCGAAATTTAGGATTTTAAATGAACTCTCTAGGCTCTCCTGGATTGCTTCGTGACTCACAATGTGTCACTGTGAGTCTAAAAATTTATAATTCATCATTTATAATTCATCATTATCCATTATGGCTACTAGTAAAGATCTCCAAAAAATCCGAAACTTCGGTATCTGTGCGCATATTGATGCGGGAAAGACGACCACTTCTGAGCGTGTCCTTTTCTATACGGGGATCAATCACAAGATCGGTGAAGTGCATGATGGTGGCGCGACGATGGACTGGATGGAGCAAGAGAAGGAACGTGGTATCACGATCACTTCAGCCGCTACGACGACGACATGGAGAGATATTCAACTCAATCTCATCGATACTCCTGGGCATGTGGACTTCACGATCGAAGTCGAGCGTTCTATGCGCGTTCTCGATGGTGCGGTTGCCGTATTCGACGCTTCCCAAGGAGTCGAACCTCAATCAGAAACCGTCTGGAAACAAGCCGATAAATACGGAGTCCCTCGTATCGCATTCGCGAATAAGATGGACAAAACAGGAGGGGACTTCATGATGACCTACGAGTCGATCATCAAACGTCTCGCAGGGAACAAGGTGATCCCGATCCAGCTCCCGATCGGACAGGAGAATGAATTCACAGGAATCGTGAATCTCGTGAATATGAAGGCCTATCGGTTCGAGGGTGCGATGGGTGAGAAAGTCGTCGAATTCGAGATTCCTGAGAATATGAAAGCAGAAGCCGATAAGTGGCATGCAAAACTCGTCGAGAAGGCAGCAGAACAATCTGATGAACTCATGAATAGATTCTTCGATGCGGGAACCCTCACAGAAGAGGAGATCAAGCAATGAATTCGAAAGGGTGTTATTTCTGATGCGGTCTATCCACTCATGTGTGGCTCAGCCCTCATGAATAAGGGAGTCCAGCTCGTTCTCGATGCGGTCGTAGACTTTCTCCCATCTCCTCTCGATATCAATGATGGAACAATCACTGGAACTGATCCCGATGATGAAGAAGTGAAGATCACTCTGAAACAAGATCCGAATGAATCACTCAGTGCCATTGCGTTCAAGATCATGACCGATCCATTTGTCGGACGTATCACATTCGTTCGTGTCTATGCAGGTAC
>JAYTYQ010000238.1:0-1716 GCA_043742285.1 Candidatus Altimarinota bacterium | reverse complement strand
GAACTTCACCGTGATAGCTGGATCATCGACAGTCTGATAGGTATCATCCATGGCGACTTCGAAGTTCGAGATCGGAGTCCCGAGCTTCCATGAGTAGAGAGACACACGCTTCCCTTCGTAGATGAGTCACTTCTCCCAGAGCTGTGAGAATACCCACATGACAGACTCCATATAGTCCTGATCCATCGTACGATACGCATGATCCATATCGACCCAGCGCCCGATCTTATCGATATACCAACTCCACTCCGCAGAGGTCTCGGCAGTATAGGCATAGCATCCATCGATAAACTCCTTCACTCCTCGCTCTTCGATCTCTTTATTCGACTTGAGTCCGAGTTTTTTCTGTACTTTCTCTTCGATAGGAAGTCCATGACAGTCCCATCACCACACACGATCGACACGCTTCCCTCGCATCGTCCAGTATCTTCAGATGACATCTTTTACTATAGATGAGAGGAGATTCCCATAGTGTGGCACACCTGTGATAAATGGAGGACCGTCATAGAAACGATACGGATTATCCACTGGTCGTGAGTCGATTGACTTCTGGAATGTATCGTTCATTTTCCAGTATGCGAGCACTTCGGATTCGAGTGCGGGGAATGATTGTTTTGGGGAAATGGATGGGAATGACATAGGGTGAAAAGTAAGTGAGGAAAGTTGCTATTTTTTATATCTTAGGTAAATTAAATTCAGGTATTTTACCTGCGCTGGTAGCTCGACTGGTCGCAAGGCAATGTATAAAGTAATTGTATTCCTGCTTTATACGGGAACGTCCTGTATCTTCGATGATAATCCGATACAACGGACAGGATCCGCCTCATGAAAAGAGATGATACGAATGAGGTGAAATCGTAGATCCTATCAGAAATGATAGGGTTTTTTATTCGAGTGCGGGGGATGACTGCTTGTTGCAAATATAAGGGTAACTTTCATAAATAAAAAAACACACAAAATAAACGAGTATTAATAATATTAATCTATTCTCGAGAAGAATTTAATAAATCTTGCAGGTAGAGAGGTATCCTCTTTTATAATTTTACCATCAGGAAGTTCAATTTTATTAAAGAGAAATGTTTTGGCTCCACCAGTATATTTTGTTCAATAAATTATTGTGAGTTTTTTCCTACTTTCATCCGTTGCTTTCCCTGAATAAAGTCCTATTAGAAATCAAATTATTGGTGTTAAGAAAAATCAGAAAAATAATGTACCGATTACTCAAATTTTTCGTGACTTTCAGTAAAGTCACGTCAGCAACCAGAAAACTATATAAAAAGCTAATGGTCAGTAAGCAGAGTTTGCCAATGATACTAAGGTATTCATCATAGTAAGTAATAAATAAAAAAACACACAAATAAATAATAAACTGTGTGCTTCAGGTCCGCCGCAACTCGTAGAGTGTAGGAGGAAGGTACCACCGAAAGCTTGGAATGGGGAGATCCTGAAACAAGTTCAGGATGACAAGCATTCTACTTGATTATATTTTGATGACGGAGTATTTCGACTCCGAGTGGTTCTACTTGTTTCTGTCATTCCGTATTTATTACGGAATCTAGATTCCTGTCTACGTAGGAATAATACAAACGTTCTTCCACCAGCTTGCGGGTGATAGCCGCTCGATCGCTTTTAACTAATTTTAGTATAAGGATTTCTCTCTATTTGCAAGTATTATTTCTTCGGGAGTTCGTCTTCTGATACTACGTTCGTGATGAT
>JAYTYQ010000237.1:0-1164 GCA_043742285.1 Candidatus Altimarinota bacterium | reverse complement strand
GGTATCTGAACTACAACCCCAACACAGAAGCTCGAAGTCAATGGTCTCCTGCGTATCAATAATTCAAATGGTGATACGACCCTCTGATCTCAGAATGGTGGATGGTTCCATATGATCACTGATCGTCAGTGATTCTACATGAATACGCTTTTAGCAGTTAATTGAGAAATAAGAAATTATAATGGTTGGAGATTGACCGGGAACGGATGATGGTGAACAGATACACTTACTGTAAAAACAAACGCCTGGGATGGTACATCCAACAATCAATATGGAAATATCGCTGCGGGACATGGATACTACTATGGATGACTCCAATCTTGATGACCAACAGGCTGGGAAGCAGCTGGATGAGAACTCTATGTGAGTGGGAAATCTATGCTCATGTGAAATGTTGGTATCTGAACAAATGTGCCTCAAGCAAAACTCGATGTACAAGGAGGAGCAATAGGATGAAGTTATGCATTAACACCAAAATATTCTTCTTGGGCCAACTATGGAGTCGGAGAGGGTGGTGCTGCCATATATAACGATAATGTAAGCTATAAGACTCTCATGCTCGTTGGGAATGATTCAGCCTGATGATGACGTCAGGTATCAATATGGGATCAACTCAATGTCAACTGAGGTGCCTCTATTTCTACCAACCTCCTTGTAGGTGGAACTACTTCATCGGTGGGATCTATGAGCGCCCCAACATTCTATGACAGAGATGATGCCAATTATTATATCAATCCAAATGGTGGATCTATATTGAATACATTGAGAATAGCAGGATGATCACCATGAATAGGGAAGGTTCTCACTTCAACTGATGGCGCAGGAAATGCAACATGGCAAGCTCCAGCCACATTTACAGAAACTGACCCAAAAATCTGAGTGAATACTACGAATTATCTCTCGAAGTGGAGTGGGACAGCTCTCGTCACTTCATCCATATTTGATGATGGTAATATCAGTATCTGAACGAATCTCTCTGTTGTCTGAAATGTCACCGCTGCATCCTTCAACTATTCTTCTGATCGCTCTCTGAAGAAGGATATCGTCCCATTGGAAGACTCACTCCAGAAGCTTCTCACTCTGAATGGATATGCGTTCACCTGGAAGAAGGATGGAAAGAAAGATATATGAGTCATCGCCCAAGAAGTCGAAAAGGTATTCCCA
>JAYTYQ010000236.1:0-1491 GCA_043742285.1 Candidatus Altimarinota bacterium | reverse complement strand
ATAGATGAGATTTCGTGAAAAGATGCTTTCGATTTATTTCAAACTTACGGTTTCCCCATAGAAATGATTAACGAAGAATTGAAGAGTGGAATCGAATTTGATATTATGGAGCATAAATATGATACCAAGGATTGGATTGTAAATCAGCATGAATTTGATGCTGAATTCGAGAAACACCAAGAGCTCTCTCGTACCGCTGCGGCAGGGAAGTTCAAATGATGACTTGCGGATGATGGAGTCGAGACGACTGCACTTCACTCGGCATGTCATCTCATGCTCGCAGGTCTTCGCAAGGTTCTCGGAACTGGAGTCCACCAGGCAGGATCCAATATCACTGCTGAGCGACTTCGCTTCGACTTCACGTATCCAGAGAAGATGATGCTAGAGCAGATCAAGCAGGTAGAGGACTATGTGAATGAAGCTATAGTGTCATGACTGACCGTCACGATAAACAATATGGATAAAACTCTTGCGAAAAACTCAGGAGTCGAGTGAGCCTTCTGGGAGAAGTATCCTGATATCGTGAAGGTCTATTCTATGGTTGGAGAAAATGAGGTGACCTACTCTCGTGAGCTCTGTGGTGGGCCACATGTCGAGAATTCGAGGGAGATGTGAAGATTTCGGATCATCAAAGAAGAGTCGAGTAGTGCAGGAGTGAGGAGGATAAAGGCGGTGTTGGAGAAATAATGGGATCCATATTTATGATGATCATATCCAGTAACTACTACTCTATGAAAAAACTTTTAATCTATCTATTTGTATTTCTAGGTCTCATTTGATTTCTGTATACTTTGCCTATTACTTTATATTTGCTTGGTGTAGATTATAAATGATATATTCCTATGTTTGTGTTATCGGATAATCATACAATGATTAATACAGATGGATGGGAGAGTTATACTATGAAAGATATCACTGTACGAACCTCTTCTTCTCAGGAAATTCCTGTTGGTTGAACAAGATACTGAAAGTTATCAATAGGAGCATGATGATATGATATTCCGAATAGACCAGAAGTTTCTTTTTATTTATGAAGCTGTGGTATCGTATGAGATCCTTGTATAAAAGGTGAAATTATATCTTTTTTAAAACCAGCGTTCCCAAATGAACGTTATTATCGGGAGTATAATCTCGAATGAAATTGAGTAACTTGTAAGAATGATATCTTTTGAAGAAATAGAAATATTTCGGGTTATACTTTTAAGTATCAAATTTGTACTGAGTGATTGTTTCAATCTAAACCAAATATTCTTTATCATGATAGGTATGTATTCGAAACGAGTACACATTATTATGTAGTTGATATCAATAAATGATTGCACATGAAACTTTCATCAGAAGTTCAGTCTATTATCAATAGTTTCCTTCAAAACATAAAGATTGATTTTAATTATTATGGGTTTGGACTTGATGCAACCTATTTTTATCAGGTCTTGAGCTTACGACGAAAGGTGGGCTTATGGGAGAGTATTTGTTCTAGAAGGGTATTAA
>JAYTYQ010000235.1:0-7910 GCA_043742285.1 Candidatus Altimarinota bacterium | reverse complement strand
TCTCGCAGATCACTATCTCTTCCCCGGCCACCCTGACATCAGTGCATTCGCTTCACTCTTGATAGGTATGAGTCTTATGATTCTAACAAGAAGCTTTGTTAATCAGTTCCTCGATGATGCGGTCGAAGAGGCAGATGATTTCGAATAGATTTCCATTATTTTATAAGTAAAAACTTTTATGAAAAAGTATCTCCTCTCCCTTGTTTGTCTCTCTATTCTCACTTCTTGTTCTGGTGGAACTTCTACAAGTATTGATTCAAGTCAGGGTTTTCGTGTGACTCCACCTGCCTCTTATACTGCTGGCACAGATACAAAAGATGGTATCGCTCTTCGAGAGAAGGAGTCTGGCACTATCATCGTCGCAAAAAAATTCCCTATTACAGCAGATTATCAGAAATCTGATGACTCTATCACAGAATTTTATAAAAAAAATGCCCCCCTTGATACCAATGGTTCAGTGAAATTCGGCACAAAGGATGGTGGCTTTGTACAATGGACCAATAAGCTCGGATCACTTTCTTTTGTCCATAAGGATGCTTGGACTATCGATGGAGATTCACTCTATACAGTCTCTTGTACCATACAAGAGAGAAGTAAGGAAAAGGGGCTTTCTGATTGTGAAAGTGTAGTCGCTTCATTTCAGATCAAATAAAGAACTCTATTTTGATGACTCATCTCCCTCGATTGGGAGATTTTTTGTCGTTGATTCTTTTGTATTTTATCTCATTTTTTGTATAGTAAAACGTATGTCACTCTATACACACTATCGTCCGCATGACTGGGATTCTGTCATGGGACAAGACTACCTCACGACCATCCTCAGAAATAGTCTCAAGACCGATCGAGTCGGACATGCCTATCTGTTCCATGGATCACGTGGAACTGGGAAGACGACGAGTGCCCGTATCCTTGCCGAATGAGTGAACTGTGCCAATCTCCAGAATGGAAATCCCTGCCATGAGTGTGCGAATTGTCGCGCGTTCGATGGTGGCACTATGCTCGACTGTATAGAGATCGATGGGGCGAGCAACAATGGAGTCGAGAATGTCCGAGAACTCATCGAGCGAGCCAGGTTCGAACCCAATCAGGGAAAGTATAAGGTCTATATCATCGATGAAGTCCATATGCTCTCAACAGGAGCATTCAATGCACTTCTCAAAACCCTCGAAGAACCTCCTCCGCATGTGAAGTTCATCCTCGCAACCACTGAGATTGAGAAGGTTCCTGAGACAATCAGATCGCGTTCACTCAGATTCGACTTCCGCAAAATCACTCAAGATGATATCATCGAATATCTCACGAAAATCGCAAAGATAGAATGAATACATGTAGAAGATGAGGCCTATAGGATCATTGCCAAAGCCGCTCGAGGCGGAATGCGAGATGCCGTGACCCTCTTCGAACAGAATATTGTCGATAAGGAAGTCCGAACAGAGCATCTTCGTCATACACTCGCCCTCATCGATGAATCACTCATAGACGGGATTATCGAGGATCTCAGAGCCAGAAAAAGTGAAAAAATCATCGAAATACTCGAGACGCTTCGAACGGGACATATCGACGCTCGTGGACTTCTCGAGCAACTCCTCTATCGACTCCGTGACCTCCTCTTTGAACATATTTCCGATCCATTGTTCTATGACTATCAGGAAGTTCTCACTCTCATCATGGAAGGTCACTCAAAACTCCGAGTCATTCCTGATGGAATGATGCTCGTAGAAGTGACATTCCTGAAGATCGTGAAACGAAAAGATGCATGAATGGTGAGTCGTGAATCGAAAATAGATATAGAAAAAAGTACTATGAATGCTATAGATTCGAAAAAAGGGAAGCAAAACATCACCTCATCAACCATTCCAGACTCTCCAAAACACGAAACAAATCAACCCGTCTCGCCTGCAACGAGTCAATCGAAAACTCAGGAGACATCTGCAATCTCATGAGAGGAAGTGGAGACATCCTCACTTCCCAAGTACCCCCTCCCACTCCCCGTAGAAGTAGGAAAGCCTCCACTATGAACTTCCAACTCCGAACTTCCAACTCCAGAACTTCCAACGTCCACAATCTTCTCCTTCCCACTCATTATCAGTCACTTTCGTCAAGCCAATCCTGCTCTCATGACGGACTTGAAATCTGCACGCTTCCAAGTCGATGGACAGATCCTCATATTCATATTCACCAAATCATGGAATCATGGACGGGTCAATACGCCGAAAGTGAAGAACCTCATCACAGAAGCGCTCTCCACACTCTTTTCTGGAGATTGGAGAGTAGAATGCAAGCTCGAAGAATGAAATCATGGAAATATCGGTGCTGATGAAGTATTCTAGGTGATACTCACAACTGGTCATCTGAGCCTGTGCATACATCGCATGTAAGATATTTTGGAACCCTTGTTTCTATCGTCAAGATGATGGAAACGACAGTTATCATGATAAAAGCGAATAGGGTAAATCTTGCAACTTTGTAGCTTCACTTATTCTTGAATATTGTCTTTCTCATATTTTTGCATAGACTTTCCACGATCATAACTCTATTCATATGCTCAAAATACTGCTTCCTCTCATATTCTCTGAGAAATTCTTCCAAAAGATCATGGCTTATGGAACTATTCTCCTTCTCGGCTATTTCTTATATGATTTCTTGGTATTTTTCTTCATCATTTTTATCTGTGCGTATATATTTCTCAAGTCTGGAGAGGAGATAGCCAGTCAACTTCATAATTGGTGAGCAAAAGGGAAAAAAGATACCCGCCACAAGCTCGCGGCTCGATATGCTACGACCAATATCGTGGTCACGATCCTCTATATTCTGTTCCTCTTGATTATCACCCTCATGTTCGTGAATATCATGCCTCGGATTGGTACAGATATTCGAGAATTCGCTAGACATGCGCCCGCTATGGCACATCAAGGACAAGACTTCATCATGAAGCTCGAGGAAAACACTGGACTCAATCTCGGACTCCAAGAGACCGCACGCAATATCTTCTCACCATCGAACTTCGAGTATGTCGGTAAGTTCGCTATCGAATCGATCAAGAGCGCAGGACTTATTTTCGTGAAGTTTTTTCTCGGACTCCTCTTCTCCTACATCTTCATCATTGAACGAAAGAAGATAGCAATATTTCTAAAAAAAATGCGCGATGGCAATTTTGCTTTTTTCTACGATGACTCAGCTATTCTGGCTGGGAAAATTGGTACTGGATTCGGACTCATATTCAGAGCACAATCGATCATCGCATTCATCAATGCTCTCATGACCACATTCTGACTGATTATTATCAGTCTCATACACGGAGGTGGAACGTTCCCATTTATGATCACACTCGCACTCATTGTGTTTATTTTTGGGTTTATTCCTGTTTTTGGGACGATCCTCTCGGGCATTCCTATAATCATCATCGCCTATAGCTACTGAGGACTGCCTTCCGTATTTGGCTCTGTAGTCATGATCAGCCTAATCCATGTCCTCGAAGCCTACTATCTCAATCCGAAAATCGTCTCCTCTTTTGTTCATTTTCCTGTATTCGTCACCTTCATGATCCTCACAATCTCGGAGCATTTCTTTGGGATCGTTGGACTCCTTATCTGAGTACCAGTCGCCTCGATCATCATCGGACTCGTCGAAGATCTCGATCGACATATTGATAATATCAGGAAATCTTATCTCCTAGAGAAGAATCGACTATGAAGCCAGGCATAAAAGAACAAATAGATGAGTATTTGAAGAATGAGTCAACTCGTCCGAAAATCATCATCATCTATGGACCGACTGGATGTGGCAAGACGGTACTTGCTCTCGAAGTATCTCAGTATCTTCGCGATCTTCACCTTGCAGCTCTTCCAACTTCTCACTTCCAGCTTCCAATAAATGAGGAAGAATTTCGTCATTCTCCTACCCCCTCACTCTCCTACCAGTCTCCTATTTCTCCCTTCATTGTGTCCGTCGATAGTCGCCAGATCTACAGATATATGGATATCGGGACGGGGAAGATCCTCCCTCATGAGATGCGAGGAATCTCTCATAGTGGACTTGACTTGGTTGATCCTGATGTCACCTTCTCGATGGTGAATTTCCGTCATGCGATAGAGTCACTTCCTGTGTGGCAAAAGTGGCTCAGAAGTATAGGTCTTCACCGCTGAATATATCAATCGGAACCAGATTGTTTCGTCCCTCACAATGATAGAAATACGGAACTTGCAACTCCTCACTCCCCACTCCCAACTCCTACTCTTCTCCCCATTCTCTGTGGTGGAACGTGACTCTATATCGACGGGCTCATCTATGATATGCAATATCCTGATACTCCGCCCGATTGGGGATATCGCGAAGCACTTGAGAAGATCAGAATCGAAGAGTGAAATCAGATCCTCTGGAATATGCTCGAAGCGGTTGATCCTGACTATGCTCACGAACTCAGTGTGAATAATTTTCGCTATGTGATACGTGGACTCGAGGTGATACGCGCGACAGGAAGATCAAAACGGGAATCTCACGGCAAGAAAATCCCACGCTTCTCGCCCCTCTTTCTCACACCGTATACAGATATTGAACGAAGTGAACTCTATGCTAGGATTGACAAAAGAGTCGAATCAATGTTTAAAAATTGACTTCTTGAGGAAGTGGAGTACATTATGAATAATTTTAAATCGAACTGCCCAGGTCTTGCGACTATCGGGTACAAGGAAGTGGTCGATCACCTCGAGTGACGTCTCTCACTCGAAGAGTCTATCCGCCTCGTACAACAACATTCGCGGAACTACGCCAAGCGGCAGATAACCTGGAATAAAAGGTATGAGTAATCTCGTGGAATTACGGAATTGAGATCTATCCAAGAATCCATATGTAGCATTTTTGGATTTTCTAAGAAAGTGTGAAGATAAGTGACCATTATTGACCACAGAGGTCTCTCAAAATAGAAATAATTTATTTTGTCTCTGAGAGACAGTGTATCTAAAACAGTTCATGCAAAATGAAAATATCTCATATGCAAAAAAACTTCTCATACTCTCATATCATATTGATCAAGCACCCCTAGATTATACGCTTTTACTGAGCTGGATGCTCTGTTATAGTGTATCATGACTTGATCAGGATGTTATCAGATCTGAATATTCAGCATTTTATTTACAGTACTTAAGCATCCAAACTGTAGATACTCATTCTCGGAGATTTGCCACCCTCAAAGCACTCTGAATAGAGTGATGATTTGTCAGCGTGAGTCATGCTTTTCCTTTGAGTGAAAAAATACCGACAATGATTGCTATACATTCATCTCTTGCTCATTTTATTGGTACGGAAAACGTCACAGAATGAATAGAGTTATGGAAAACCTATGAACATGAATTCACTTTGCTCAGAACTCTCTGATTACGGACGGTACTCGCGGGAGTATTCTATAGACTCAGGCATCAGTGAAAACTCAGGGGGGTTACTCTGCCAGAATCCTTGAATCAAGCAATTTCTACCCTCGATACGAGCATGAGAGGGCGGATAATAGCAAAAGGGGCTACTCCTCCTACAATTTGACATGCTCCTATTGCACGCGAAAAAAAAGCAGCTTAATGATAATTCCTCCTCAAATATACCAATTCTCCATCGTTCCCGAGAGAGAATATATCTGAAGGTGGACGATCACAGATGCCTCCATCGATTCACTCAACTCCAGGAAATACTCCCTTCGCTTCGGCAAGAGTATGGGATTCTGGATCGCCAGAGAGATTGGCTGATGTGAGAAAAAGTGGATATTGGATCCGCCCCTCTGATACGGAGGGGTATAGGGGGCTGATCTCAGAAAGGGTATCTTTCAGACAGACTCTCGCAACTCGCAGTGAGAGCATCTGATATTGTTCGGTATTCATCCATGAAGGAAGTACAAAATTATCACTTTTCTTTCCGAGAAAACTCCAAGGATGCGGATATGCTCTCAGGAACTCTCTCTGTTCATCTGAGATATCGATATACGTCTTCATATCAGAGAAATCTTCCACGAGTAAGGCAAGTTGCTTACTGAAATCGCGTCATTTGAGTCGATAGATTTCGAGATAATCTTGCTCGTTGAATTCTCAAGCAAGTCAATAGCATGTGTCGGTGGGGAGAATAAGAATCATAAGAACGAACGCATCATCAAAAAAAATCAGTAATTATTATACTATAGCATTCATTTATTTTATCCGTTCTGTTTTCTTCTCGATCTGGTTCCCTGGTGTACTTCCGAAAGTTCCATAACAATAATTATCATCAAGTGCTGAGATATCGTAGAGACTGGTAGCATCTCCATGTGAATTACAATTCTTTTTTAGATCGTTCATGTATGCATCATAATTTTGACTATTATACTGGGATTCATATCACTCATAGAGAACTATAAGTGTACTTACCCTTGCTCATGGAAGTATATGAAGTGGTCCATATGCATAATCCATGACATACACATTGTCAGTTTTCCCATCTTGAAAATACAATGAAGGAATCTTAGCCGTTGATCCAATCGGAGTAAAAAAAACATTATCCCCATTCATCTTGAGCCTGATACCACCATAGAATGATCCGTACTTATCCTTGCCATTTTCTGGACTCAAGAGAGTTATGGTAGTAGCATCGAAGTCTGTATCATTCCAGACAATTTCCACGAACTTCATCCTACTCCATTCATGATTGATCTGTGCTGCACTATTCCCCCTTTTACTTGATAAGTGTCAGAAATAGCATAGTCTCTGGAAATGGGCTTTTGAGTATCTTTAATCGATGTGAGGAAACTCTGGTAGAGTGCATTCATATCCTTATTATTGAACTTTCCTTTCTGAAATCACTTCACGATATCGATATCGAATTGAGAAAAATCAAAACCGTATAATTTTGAATAGGTTGCATTCTGTTTACTTCCTTTTGGAGCCAATGGTTGATTATAAATATATACCATACCATTATCCTTGTATTTTATAAATGAAACAAAATAATCTTCGAAACTGCATCCTGAAGAACAATCGTTTCCAATAGTAAGTATTCCTCATTTATAGCTCCTCTTCGCGAGGATATTCACTGGAAGTAATTGTGCTCATTCTGGTTGATATGTACCGAAAAGTGTTTCTGGGAGTGTATTTTCGATTGAGTTTGTAGCAGTTCCATCCTGTGTCTGAATCATTTGATCCCAAAATTTTATAGCTTGAGCTGTATTTCATTTTTTCATAGCAGATATGAATTGATTATGCAGTTGAGCATTCACTCAGCCACAGATCTCATATTCACTATTCTTTGGACATGTGAGATTATTGCTATCTACTCCTATAGATAGAGCAGGCTGAGCAAGGAGCTGGAAAGGAAATGCCAGAACTAAAAGTAGTAAAGTAGTAAATTTTCTCATAATGGAAAAATAATTGAATAAATGTATTGAAAAACTCGGTACTCCAGCTTATTTTTGGACATCGAACAGAACGCTAATTCGCCCAACGTCTAAATGATGGGCAATCTTGTTCGACATCGATATGCGCGAATCCCTTGTGTTGGATCGCTGCCTTGATCACCTCTTTGAGTTCAGAGAAGTTCTTCGAATTCGCTCGGCGCGTGAAGTGACATCCTGCATGTTCGGCCAGTGCTACAGGGTCAAGTGGAGGGATAATATTTCCTTCTGGAGCCGTCTTGGTAACGGCACCGATTGGAGTAGTCGGAGAGGATTGTCCAGTCGTGAGGGCGTAGTTCTCATTGTTGAAGACAATATACGTGATATCGAGGTCTCGACGACAGGCGTGGATGAAGTGACCCATACCTATCCCATAGCCGTCACCATCCCCTCAGACGACAATAACAGTGAGTTCTGGATCAGCGAGCTTCACGCCTGTTGCGAATGGAACTGCACGACCATGAAGTGTCTCCGCTGCATATCCATCGATATACTGAGATGACTTCCC
>JAYTYQ010000234.1:0-2054 GCA_043742285.1 Candidatus Altimarinota bacterium | reverse complement strand
TTGTTCATGAAGTTTATTGGGGCGATTCTTCTCGTCTCCATTATCTTTTTCGGTAGCTTCCTTGCCTATATCGTCTTCCATCCTGATCAGGCATCATTTTTTATCAATATATTTGGTATCAATCCTGGGGATATAGCCAACCTCCTCAAAAAACTTATCAATGCAAGTTTTGGTATCATTATTTTTATTCTCTCGATTGTCTGGATCATCTCACTCTTTCGTGCTATATGGACACCGAAAGACCTCAAGAGAAAAAGGCTTCTCACTTGGCTCCTCGCATGACTCATTGGAATAATACTATTTTCAATATTAGGTTTTTGGGCATTTCTTTTTTCACGGATCAATCTGATCAATTTCGAAAATCTCAAATGATCTATACTCATTTATGACAATGATCTCTATACTCATAGTGACTCTCGGATATATGCGGACGTATCCGATGGTTCAAATATAATCTGACCGATCACTCTCCTCTTCGATATTCGATCGAATGCTACCCAAGTGAGCAAGCAAAATGCTGTGACCATAAAAGGATATCGCATCGATACTGATGGGGGAATATGCAATGATGGAACATCAGTAGTCATAGGCAATAATGTTGCAGATGAGAAGAGTATTGTCTGTAGCTTCGAGAAGATCAAGACATACAATATCCATGGAGATTATACCGTCATAACTCCTACCGGCGAAGAGAAAAAAATTCCTATGAGTATCTCACCGGTGGAGATTCGTTGACTCGTCACTATTTCTCGATCCAAAAATATACAAGGAAAACCCATCATCTCTCTCGATGCGTCCAATATCAAGAAACTGGGAAATCCACGTTGGGTATTTGCTCAATCAAATAAGATTATCGAGAGTTCCAGTATCACTATAACCGTATCGAAAAATCCTCAATACGTCTGTCTACGAATCATCACCAATGGTTGTGATAGAATGTTCGTGCTCGAAGATGCAGATACCCAAGATATCGAGTGAATAATCACGAGTGTCCAAGATACCATCGATCCTTTATTGTTTCATCTTGGACTCTCAGGTTCGAGTATTGATACGAATCAGATCACGAATATTGAATGGTTGGTCGTCGAAAACAAGGGTGCTGAATCTGTGATTTGTAGTAAGTGAGATGGGACGTGTGATTTTCGATTCGGATCTTATGGTATTCAGAGTGTCAGAGTACAGATCGAGATGGCAAATAAGACAAAGTATTCGCTCAAGACAGAATTGCGCGTTCGTGAACCCCTCGGACTCTCGAGAAATATGCGAATCCTCGATGAGAATGGAGTCCTCCTCAATACTGAGAGTACGTATAAGACCGATCTCAAGGCCTTTGTCATCGAGAATACTCTTACTCCTCCAGCTCATCTCATCCTCGATGCTCGGAGTGTCTCAGCCAAAAATGAAGGCTATAAGCTCCTAACAACCGTATGGAAAATCTCAAATGGAAAAACCCTAGAAGAAAAGCGATGAGAAAAGATCAATATCACACTTCTTGAGCCTCTTCGTTATACGATAACAGGAATATATACATTCGGCCGAACGAGTGGTAATGAGCAAGAAGTGACTCAAGATACTGTCATCATCGATATTGAGCGAAAGAGCCTCAGGCCTGAATTGCGGATATCGATGAATTCTGACTATGTACCTGCGATCGTAACCGTCGATGCATCTCAGTCTGTATCAGAAAACGGGGATATCAAAAAATTTATCTTCAATTTCTGAGACGGCAAAACTCCTACCGAATGAGACGCCATACAGCAATATGAATACGTCACTGCAGGAGAGAAATATATCGATGTCACGATCATCTCAGAGAATGGAGAACATGCAACCATACGAAAAACTATTGTTCTTAAAGATGAAGCAAAAAAAATTAACTTTATACCCAGTATGACTCCTGGAACCATCAATACTCCCATCGACTTCGAAGCTGCTGGTACCAATGGGCAAATTCAAGACTATATTTGGAAATTCGGGGATGATTCTCTAGCGACTCATGGATATACGACTAGTCATACCTATGCTCAGTGATGAATCTATCTTATCGAACTCAC
>JAYTYQ010000233.1:0-1660 GCA_043742285.1 Candidatus Altimarinota bacterium | reverse complement strand
CCCCCCAGAGAAAATGTCATGCTGTTCCTTTCGAAAGGGGATCCGACACTATTTCCCAGAACAAAGCCCCCTCCCAAAGTACCCCCTCCATCTCCCCCTACAAGGGGGAGAGTCAGACTCCAGAACTCCCAAGGTACCCCCTCCATCTCCCCCTACAAGGGGGGGAGTCAGAAACTTCCTACTTCCAACTCCTCTCCCATGCTCCCCAACGATCATCCTCTCATCGACCAGATACTCACCTGACTCTCTATCTTCAGATGGAATACGTTTCCGAGACTCAGGGAGATCTCGACGCTCGATCACCTCACCTTCGTGATGCATATATCCCTCCTATTGGCTTTTGCCCGAGAAGAACAGGAATGAATCCACTACGATACTTCCCTCCTCATTCGCAAGATTCTCTATTCTGGATTTTTCAACTTCATCTATTCCGATATCAGCTCCGATGTGAAGGAACGACTCAAGCGAGAGAATCCAGAGATCTATAGAGCACTCGAGGCGAAGATCATGACTGAGATGCTCTCATGGGAACTCGATGAAGCGATGAAGCGAGATATTGCAGAGATACACATAGAGACTCCAGAAGATGACCTGATTGCCTTCGCAAAACTCTGGGCCTCATATACTGAAGTCTATCATAATTCTCTCATCTATACTGATGCTTATGCCAAAGTCATAGAGAATATACGGTCTCGCTCTGAGAATCCTCTCTTTGCACCATTCCTCACGTACATCGACTTCGATCCCGGCGATCAGAATAATCTCGAGCGCTATCTCCTTGTCATCCATAGGCTCGCCTCGAGCTATCGGTGGAACCGCTCAGTCCGCAAATATCCTGTCTCTGTCCTCTCCCATACCTATCTCATCACATTCTTCACCTACATTGTTGCGAAGGAGAAATGATATGATGATGCGACCCTCTCTGATATGCTCCTCACGGCCCTCTATCATGATATCCCTGAGGCAATCACTGGAGATATCATCACTCCGACCAAGAAGGCGATCCCTGGACTCGAACAAGCGATCGAAGACATAGAATCCTCGATGGTCGATGAGTATCTCCTCACCTATCTCGGGAACTCTGGATATCGTGAATTGATCAGACGCAAGATGCTCTCACCCTGGAAAGAAGTCCATGGGGATCTCGTGAAGTATGCTGATATCCTCTCGGCATACCACGAAGCCCGTATCGAAGCACCGAATAGTGAAGAATATCGAGAGGTGACGAGGAAGCTGGAAGAGAAGATAGGATCCTATTTTTAGAAATTTTACTCATCTAATTCTCAAAATTTTGAAGAGATTTGAACTCGATGAACGAGTCCATGAATTTGTGTGAGATACTCCCCTTCTTGCACTCACTCTATTGTAATCTGGATCTCTGGATATCTATCCAGCAGATCTAGAACTGCTTCATGAACAACTTCATTTCAATTGATTAATTTACGTGTTAACTTATAGTCTAACTTGATTTTTTTACACTGTGGCCAGAGTTGCATTAGGAGTTGTCTACTCATATTATCTGGATGTTCATCAAGAAGATCATAGTCATCTATTGCAATACTAATGTGAATCAATTACGGTAAATCTCTTGATTAAATAAGGAAAAGAGTAAGGTAGAAATATCACTTTACCCACTTACTCTTTTCCTTATGCATATATC
>JAYTYQ010000232.1:0-9032 GCA_043742285.1 Candidatus Altimarinota bacterium | reverse complement strand
GCGAGATATGATATTGTCATCCTAGTATTAACTCTACAGAACTATGAGTATTGGATGACAGCTTTTTCCACATTATGGGAATAATGATACCGTATGAGTTCTAAGGGATATCGATCTTGTTCTCGGATTAGGGTATGAAAGTGAAGAAATAGCCGCTGCTTTCAATGAAACTAGAGAGAGAGTGGTTGCCATATTGTCACAGACTCCAGAATTTGGCTCTACAATCAGAAATGAGTTTTTTCGTGCGAAGGATGACATCGTGGAAGAAGAGGTTCTCTCAGATGAAAATAAGGGGAAAATGAAGTGAATGGATCATGTTCACTGGGAGTATGAGAGGCTAATGTTTTTGCGTCAACGATTCGAGAAAGATCCTCAATGAACACTTCGAGATTTACTATGAGTCTTAGACGCTTCACTCAAAAAGTTTCCCCTTCCACAATGAGCTATTCTTTGTCTGACGCAGGAGATTCACGATGTTAATGAATGAGATTTCTGAACGAGAATTCAGAATATTCATACAAGACTCTGACATATCGGAGTTGTATCCTTTTGCGAAGGATGTATTACAGAATGAAAATGTCTAAAAGAAATTCTTCAGTATTCATCAGAACAAAGGGAGCATCATAACGATTGAAAGAAGGATTCTATGGAGTATTGGAACTTTACCAATATTCTCAATCTTGCACAAACTCGATCGAGAATTGATGAAGGAGAAAGATCAAGCAATAGTAGATCTTTTGTCCTTTCTGGTGGTGCTGGAAATGCCTTCACACAATTGGCTATCATACAGAAATTCGTGGAAGGTGGTGGAAAAATACAAAGCATATCCGGAACGAGCATGTGAGCTACGATAGCCGTGATGGTAGGAAAGATTGGAAATGATGCGCAAAAACTGAAGGAACTTATGGGAGATATCCAAACAGCAAATGAGAATGGAACGATGCCAGAAAGATTAAAAGGAAATGAACAGAAAATGTTAGGAGTATTTCATAGTTTACGTGAAAAATATGATATAACTGATACTACCATTTTTAATGAACTCAGTATTCCTGTAGTTGTGACTGCCTGAAGGCAATATGATGGTGGGGAGCAAGAAATTGTATTGTGAGGTGAAGAAAGAGTAATTGATTCTATTATGGCATCGAAGAATGTACCATTTTTTGCCCACGGATTGGCCGAAGAATCCCTTGTATCAAAAGTGAAAAAATTAGCTAGTGGTAACCTTTCTATTTGAAATATAGTGAACACTCTTTTTTGAAATGATAACACATGAGCACTTTGAGTGACACCTCTGAGATGAGCTGCGTTGATCGACTATGCAGCAAATGAGCGATGAAATCCAACGCATTGGCTCGAAATACTCTGAGTTTCGCAAAAAAATATTGTCGATATCGATGTAGGATATTCTTCTGAGAAAGGGGGAAGTCCTTTTGTACGAAGATTTTTTCAGAGGGCGACAATACGTGATTTCTTTGCAAAACTCCGTATCAGAGGAAATAATGGGATTGTTATGGACATCCCACTACAATCTGAGGAATGATATGTATTTCCTCCTTGAACAATAGCCCGACTCTATAATATATGAGTAGAAGAGTATGCTAAGTTTTTTACCTCCCCACCTTCACCCTAAAAATCACCCTTTCGAATGATTTCTCTCAACCATTGATTTTCCTGTAAAAATAATAAGAAATGCCCCCTCTAAATACACATCCTGAATCTCCAGAAAGACGCAACTTCTTGATTAGATTGTGAGCTTTGTTGATAGCAGAAACAGTTCAGGCACAGACAAATAATGCTCTGACACGATCAGTTCCTCAGAAGAGCACAATTGCTCTCATGAAGCATGGAGAACTCCTCGATCTCGTAGATGAAGCTGAAGCTCTGCTGAGGAAAAAGATGCCAGAAGGTACAAAAGATGAAGATGTTCGATATTTCGCTATTGTTCCCGATAGAAAAGATCTAGACAAGAAGGATATTTCTTTTTACACAGGAAAACTCATACCAGAAAAAGATAAAAACGGTAAGCAAATATGAAAAAAGGTTCAGATATCAGATATGAATGGGAAGGTTGTTTTTCCAAACGCTCAAATCATACGAGGAAAGTGAGTCGGAGCACGAATCAGGCTCAACGATGAGGGTTTTATTATTCTCTCAATAGGAGCGCCTGTCAAGACTGAGAGTCTACCAGATGACGAGAGATCAAAATATCCATTTACCATGATAGCATCTACTCCTCCAAATAGAGCCTTTCAAACACCTGCAATGCAAGATGAGGGACGCAATTATTTGAGAGAGACAATACGAGGTGTATTCGAGTGACCACTTCAGGAGGAAAATCTCGAATCGAGCATATTGCTAGAACACTCTATCCATACCTCAGTCGATAGACGTCTCATCACACTATTTGCTATCGTCGAACATATGGATATATGAAGTATCACCGATGCCTCTGATGAGCAAAAACTCGCAGAGGAATATGCGAGAGTGCTGACAAACTATGGACTGAATAGAAATCTAGCCTATCGTTACGGAAAGAGTAGTGCTGGAGCGCGCGGCATACTTCAGATAACACCCGATACATTTGATCGCATCTCTTGACTCTACGAAGATACTGATACATGAGATACTCATCAGGAAGCGACCTTAGATCCAGAGAAGTCCATTATGATCGGTGCCATAAAAATAGATGATGATCTGTCTACACTTCAGAGAAATACCAATCTTACGAAAGAGAAGTACCAATCCTGGAAAGAGTCAAATAGCGCTGATGTAGAGATACCACTTGCACTCGGAGTGCTCTATAATGAAGGAACTGCTTCCCTGAAAAAAATGAAGGATTTATCTAGGCTTTCATGGCTCAAGCTTCCGGAAGAAACTACTATATATCTAAAAAAGATTCGATATGTATGGAGGCGACTCCATGAAAGACAAAGCCCAGTCATTCCAGAAAGACCTCAAACTAGAAAAACAGAAGTGGCAAAATGAGGACCAAAAACTGTAAAGAAGTATTCTGAAAATGAACTCCGCAGTACACTGAGATGAAAACGTTCTCGTCTTAACTTTGAAAAATCGAAAGCCAAGTCAACAGCGCCAAGGGCTCTCAACTTCAGCACAACACAAGAACTGATCAATACATGATGACTCGAAAAAATAACAAAGACACCAAATTATTCAACCAGTCCAAACATATGAAAAGAATGAAAAGCAACTCAGGATGAGAGAAAAATGTTGTACTATCTCACACCGACAGCAAAGCATAATCTCTGAAAAATTGCAGAGAAATATCGAGAAATCACTTGAGATTCTCTGCATATCACTTCTATGAATAGGAATGCCGCGTATGTAAAAAAACTCAGAAAAGTGAATCCTCGAGCCACATCACCATCGAGCCATGAATATGGGACGACATTTGATTGTAGAAAAATCACTGATAGGCGACAGTCAGTGATTTTTGAGGCTTACTTACTTAATCTCCAGCAAAAATGATATATTATCGTCATCAAAGAGAGTGCTTGTTATCATATTTTCTCAGAGCTACGAATAGGATAGATTATCTCCCAATCTCCACCACAAACTTCACCCCAGTAGGGTGATTTTGGATCACTCTGAGAGATCCATGATGCAGGTGAACGATGCGCTCGATGATCGAGAGACCGATACCCATACTTTTGTCATTCTGATTGCGCCCCTTATCGACGCGATAGAATTTCTCCTTCACATAGTCGATCTCTGACTCAGGAATACCGATGCCATTGTCTGCAAAGGTGAGAATATAGGACTTCTCCGTCCGCTCGAAGTGACAGATGAGGTGTGATGATACTCAAGCGTACTTGATGAAGTTCGAGAAGATATTGTGGATGATCTGGATACACATACTCCGATCCATACGGATCATCGACTCATGACCGAAGTCGAGGGAGAGAGATTGCTCATTCTTCTTCAGTTGTGGCGCATACGATACGATGAGATCTTCGAGGACACGCTTCACTGAGAATCGCTCGACATTGATCATCGTATAGGTCTCCCGCATCATACTCTCATATTCCATGACTTGACCCGTGATCTTCGTCAGTCGAGCGAGCTCACTCTGGAGGAGTCAGATAGTCTTGGAGTCCAGGCTCAATACTCAGTCTTCGATCCCATCGAGATAACACTTCACGGCAGTTATGGGAGTACGGATCTCGTGCGAGATATCCGAGAGAAAATCAGATCGAATCTTTTCTTGAATAGAGAGCGATTTATGGAGACTATTGATCGTAGAGATAAGTGGCTGGAATTCATTATTTTTCGAGTACTGGATATGTGAATAGCTCTTCCGTTCGATAATCTGTTCCAGATTCTCAACAATAGAATGAATAGGTGTGAATATAGAGCGGATCCAGAAGAAATAAACAATCAGAATCAATAGAATCCATATAAGATTGACGATGAGAAGATCTCTGAGAATATTGGTGACCAAGATTCATTCTGGAGTATCATCTCCGAGGGATCGGAGATTGAATGAGAGGAAGAGTTTTCCGAAATCAATATTTCCAGATAAGGAATTCGGAAAAGGAATATTGAGAACCTTGGTACTTCCTCAAGAATCCTCTGTCATATAGAGTTCTGGATTTTTGCTGATATTCTCGATCGAATTCGAGAGATTCGAGAGTTCAGATATCACATCAGAGTATTCCTGTTGTGTTTTCTTATCGAGCTTCGAGAGCTGGATGAATGACTTCAATTGATCAGGATTGGGTGCGATCGTCCCTCCTGTCTCGATCGATGCGATATATTCTCAAAAATGCCTCTCAGAAATAAATTGAAAGGCGACAATATTCACAAGTGCCGTGATAACAAGTATGATGCCCGTGATGAGGGGAATGCGGTAAGTGAGAAGCACGAGAGGAGTTAATAATGAGCAATAGAAGAGAGAGGATACCGAATTTCACTCACCTTGCAAGTATTTTTCTGTGAATTTCTTGTGATGCCTTTCTGTTGCTTTTTTATTTATTTCCTATACTCTAGCATGATATCTGCTTTATCTATTGCTATGACTGTTCGTACCCGTTTTGCCCCATCTCCAACTGGATATCCTCATATAGGATGAATTCGGACCGCACTCTATGCGTATCTCTGGGCAAAGCATAATAGTTGAACCTATATACTCAGAATAGAAGACACTGATCGTACTCGTCTCGTAGAATGAGCAGTTGATGCCATGCTAGAGATTCATGCAATCTTGCAAATAATGCCTGATGAGTGACCCCATCATGAGGGAGAATATTGACCCTATATTCAGAGTGAACGACTCCATGAATATGCACCTCGACTTCATAAGCTCTGCGAAGAGGGAAGTGCATATTATTGCTTCTGTACTTCTGAGCGACTCATGGCTCTTCGGGAAGAGCAAGAAGAACTCAAGCTCCCACCTGGATACGATGGTCACTGTCGACATATTCCCTATGATGAAGCTCGAGATCGCATCGATAATGGAGAAAAATGTACTATTCGACTCAAAATCCCAAAATGAGAGACGATCATCTTCAACGACGTCATTCGTGGACGTATCGAATTCAAGACTTCTGAGGTCGATGATACTGTACTCCTGAAGTCTGACGGAATCTACCCGACATATCATGGAGCTGTTGTGATTGATGATTATATGATGGCAATCACTCATGTCATGCGTGGGGAAGAGTGGATTAGCTCTATTCCTGTTCAGGTTCTCACAGCAAGAGCTCTGGGTATCACCCTTCCAGAATATGCTCATCTGCCAAATATTTTCGGAAATGATGGAAAAAAACTCTCAAAAAGAACAGGAGATACAGCTGTATCTGAATATCTCAAAAAATGATATTTGGTCGAAGCACTGCTCAACTTCATATCACTTCTCGGTTGGCATCCGAAGACCGATCAGGAGATCATGAGTATGAGTGAGATGATCGAGAGATTCCAGCTCAAAGATATTCATAAATCTGGTGCTGTCCTCGATGTCGTGAAGCTCGACTGGATGAATGGAGAATATATCAAAAAGATGGAAATCGGAGAACTCCACTGACGTATCTCCGAATATCTCGAGAAATATGAGGATATTTTCTATAGAGAAGTATTTTCTCAGATGAACTATAGCTTCAATGCGAAAATCATCCAGGAACTGAAGCCTCGGATGAGACGATTCAATGAATTCATCGAACTCACGAAGTTCCTCTATGGAGAGACGGAGGTTCGCCGAGATCTTCTTGTGAACGAGAAGATGAAGATCGAGAATGAAGCAGATGCAATCGAAGCGCTCAAGTTCATCCTTGCGTTCATCGAGTGAGGAGACTATAGTTCTCTCGAGGCACTCAAGGCACCAATTCTCACGGCTATTGCCGAATCAGGAAAGAAGAATGGGCAGATACTCTGGCCACTCAGGGTCGCACTCTCTGGAGAAGAATTCTCTCCAGGATCTTTCGAGCTCGCCTATATTCTTGGAGCCAAAAAGTCAAGTGAGAGAATACAAAAATATTTTGAATTTCTCGAAAAATAAGTTATTATCCTTCCAAGATTTCTCTAATTTTTATCTGCAAAAAATATGCTGTATATATTTCTCAAGAACATCATCGAAACAACCATCATCCAATACGCCTGTCAAGGCTGTCAAGGAAAAGTAGAAGAGTCATCTGTTCGTGTGACTGGAATTGGAGAGAGCTTGATCAATCTCGATATCACCTGTCCTCACTGTCAGTCGCATGCGCATATTCATGCTGAGGTCGCCAATATCGCGACCGAGATGCTCAAGACCGATGAAGGGAAAGCACTCCTGCGAAAAGTCATGAAAAATGGAACATTCAATGAAAATACTATCAAGGATGCGGATATCACATCTCTGATGAATGAACTCTCGTCGGCTCACTCGATCGAAGATCTCCTCAAATAATATCATATGATTACCAGACTTTTATCCATCGTTCTTCTCATCGCTGTCGTCTATATACTTGCGATATTCGTGATTCCGAATATTGCTGATCAATATGGCAAGCAGTCATGGAATGAGAAGATACGCACCCTCAAAAGAACTCTCGAGAGTGAGACAGGATCCGCCTCACTCTATGAGAAGTTCAAAAGTACCACGGATACGTATGTGAGTGAATCGAAGTCAACTGTAGAACATATCCAGAATACCGTCACGAACAAAACTGCAGAAATAAAGAATGCAGCAGAATCAGTACAGAATGCCTACAATGCCATCGAGGAAGCAAAGAATAATCTTGGGAAACTCGGGAATTTCTCTTCTGGAAATAGTGTGAGTGGAACCGTATCAAAATAGGGATTTTTTTCACGGTAGAGGTATTCACAATTGATAATTTATTATAGAGATGGCTTTTACCGAAAGACATATTCGTGAAACTCGTATCGAGAAGAGGAGAGGAGATACTCGAGCATTTTTGTATTTCATCGTTGGAATCATCCTTCTCTCGTGATTTTTTGTCTATCAGAGTATTGCATGAGTTGGCTCTACGATTGTCGCGATAGGAAACTACACACTCGATAAATGAACAACCGTGTACACGCTCCAGGGTGATCTCAAGCTCAAAATTCCAGAATGGAAATACAGATTCTGGGTGAAGTATTTTGCTCCAAAGATCGAGAATCTCCAGGCATGATGATATGCTGTAGAATCCACAATGAAGCTTGAAGACGTATTCTCGAAAATCCTCGTGAAGCCTGTCTTCACCGATCTCACGATCACGATTCTTCCAGGGTGGAATAGCTACGATATCGACGACTATCTCTATCGCAAGGATATTATAGTGAATCCGGGTGATTTTTTCTTTGCTATGAGGGACAATTTCACGAAGTATCAGCAAGTGTATTCATTTCTCGCATGAGTCACGAGTCTGGAGTGATTTCTCTATCCTGATACCTATCGTATACCAAAAAATGCTACTGCCGATACTGTTGTACGAAAACTCCTCGATGAATGGGATAAGAAAATAGGGGTAAAATATATGTCTCTCAAGCGCATAGAAGGGGATAAAAATGATGGATTCACTCCCTATGAGAAATTGATCCTTGCCTCAATATTGGAACGCGAAGAGCGAGATCCACTAGAGAAGCCGATTGTTGCAGGAATACTTGCGAAGCGTGTTGCTGAGAAGATTCCTATGTGAGCGGATGCGACCGTTTGTTTCGGTCATGCCAAGACACAGAAGCAGTGTACTCCTGCGTTTATCGGTTCTGTGATTGCCGAGAAGGATCCATACAATACTCGCAATAAGCAAGGATATCCTCCAACACCGATCTCAACTCTCACGCTCGATACTTGGAATGCCGTCTTGGATCGACAATCTTCCCCATATTACTACTATCTCCATGATGGTGAAGGGCATATTCACTATGCCAGAACTCTCACCGAACATAATCTGAACAAGGCAAAATATATCCAATAAATACCGATTCATGAGAAGTTTCAATGAGATTTAAACTCTCAAAAGTACTCTTAAATTTTCATACTTTCTTTTTGTTATGCTCTCGAATCTTCTCAATAGAATCAATACTCTCCTCTCACCCATCGAGAATTTGGTGAAACAATATCGAAAATATATTGGATATTTCCTGATTATTTTAGCGCTTTCTTCTCTCTACTATCTCTCTGATCGGAATTCTATAAAAGAGAGTGGTGAGAAGGCACTCCTCGTGCTCTGGATAGTTCTCTGGATCCCTATTTTTGCTCGTGTATTGGATCTTGGAATCGCAAAAGTACTCATGCCACTTCGCAAAGAAATCGGTATTCTCATGGGAACACTCGCAGTAGTTCATGCAGTAACATTTATCAGTCCTGATCCTGCAATTCTCTGAACTCGAGACTTCTGGATAACTGGTGGGTATCCTTCAGCGTATGCTTTCGGATATATAGGCTATATCCTTACTATTCCCCTCCTTCTCACCTCCAATATATGGTCGATGAAGCTCCTGTGAAAATACTGGAAAAAACTTCATAGACTTGCGTACAGTATCATACTATTGGTGGTCATTCATGTGGTCCTCATAAAATATTTGCGTGGTTT
>JAYTYQ010000231.1:0-1669 GCA_043742285.1 Candidatus Altimarinota bacterium | reverse complement strand
CGTCTGATTCATTGTATGGTCAATATCGATTATTCTCATGTACTATTCGACCTACTATAGTGCGATTCCCCATAGGGAAAATGCCACTGATTTTCTCGGGTATTTGACTGTCATAGGAGTCATCTATCTCGCATATAAGGGATATACGATTCTGATGAACCAGAAAAAAACTATCAGCATTGGATTTTTTGGAATTGTAGGCTTTTCTCTCTTGCATCTCTTCATTCTCTGTGGATTCTATTCAGCTCTTCCCGAAGTGATCCAGAGTCCATTCATGAATGGGGTAAAGCCATCGAGTATCGTGCTCTTTTTGCATATTCTGAGCCTCTTAGTATATCCAGCCCTACTCATGCTCCTCACGAGGTCGAGTGGATTCACACTCTTGAATCTGATACCATCACTCGAATGGAAAAATGAAGATATGCGTATTCGCTTCCCGATCGAGACGAGTATCTGATTCATTCTCTTCAGCAGCATCTTATTAATACTCTCCTATTTTTTCTGATATAACTTGCCCATACTCATCGTCACGCTTGCCATCATAGGAATGGTCGCGATCCCTGGAATAATAGAGACGTATCGGGATATACGAACTCGCTCTATCGTACTCGAGAACCATAACCTCAATGGATCATTCATTGATTCTCTCAATCTGAAGCTCCTCTCGATAGAGTTTGGAATGTTTTTTATCACGTTTATCCTCTCAGTCTCTCTCATCAATGCCCTTCGTCCCATGCCCATCGGTTGGGATGACCTCGGAGTCTATATGAACTTCCCGAAGATCATGGCAACATCTGGTGAACTCCTCCAGAGTGGATGACTCTATGTGTGGCAACTCATCACGGGAACAGGATTTCTCTTCTCCTATACAGCAGCACAAGCCTTCTATGTGAATCAGCTCGGTGGGATACTCTCGATCATTGCGATCATCTGTGCTCTCTCTTATATTTTCGAAGACAGTGGCAAAAAATCACTCCTTTCCCTTCCAGTTCTCTTGTCTGCGGTATACTATGTGATACCGATGACGGTATTCCAACAGGCGAAAGATATGAAGCTCGATCCTGCTCTGATGTTCTTCACGGTGAGTGCTTTCCTTGCATTATTTTCTCTCTGGAAACATCAAGACTCTGAGAAGAAAATATATACTGTCATTTTTCTCTCATGAATTCTCATGTGACTCGCATTTGGTGTCAAAATCACGACGCTCATGCTTCTCCTCGGATGATTTGGACTCATTTCCTATCGATACCTCTCATTCCCTGGATTTCTCGGATATTTCTCTCTTTTTATTGCCATATTTACTCAGCTCAACCTCTGGAGTCGACTCAACGTGACTATTCCAAGTGATCCAATGCTTGTGAAGATTATCACGATAACAGCATTCGTCTGCTGAATCCTCGGCATCCTCTGGTGAACACTACAGGATGAGAAAAATATAGCGACACTCCGATCATGGGTGATTGCCAATCTCATATTTCTCTTCGGATTTGCTCTCGCCATGATGCCATGGTATGTGAAGAATTATAGCGAAGCTAGGACGATCAGTGTGAATGCGCTCCTCGGAGGATCAGGAGGTACCACTCTCTATAACTACGAACAATTCAAGACCAAAAAAGAGTTGGAAATCATAAAAAATGAAACCACTTGAGCTATTACATCCAGTGGCCAG
>JAYTYQ010000230.1:0-1404 GCA_043742285.1 Candidatus Altimarinota bacterium | reverse complement strand
AACCTTCGGAATCTCGTGTCGATCATTCCCTTCATGAGCTATTCTGTCATCGAAGAGCTCGTACTCGGGAAGAAGTCCAAGTTCAATCTCGGAGCCATCGTGAAGGCCAAGCAAGCCCACAAAGAATCTCGAGAGAAAACCCTCTCGAACTATCTCGCCTCGATCGAGGCACCAGGGAAAGGGAAAAAAGCTTTCGTCTGGAAATGAGATGAAGTCCGAGCCTATATGCATGCGCCATTTGGATATGAATATCTGAAGGTCGCGGAAGGATGCGACAATAATTGTACATTTTGTATCATTCCAACGATTCGTGGGCGCCAGCAATCTCGTCCGATAGAGGCGATCGTGAAGGAGGTCAATCTCATGCTCGGGCAAGGCATTCGTGAGATCCAGATACTCTCGCAGGATACGACTCGATATGGCACAGATCTCTACGGAGAAGCGAGATTGATCGAGATGCTCGAGGCGATCGATAAGACGATCGAGGAGTTTGTTCGGAATTCTCCCCCTGAGAAGGGGGAGCTAGAGGGGGTTACACAAAAAAGAATTCCTCATAGTGAAACCCCTCCTAACCTCCCCTTATCAAGGGAGGAATGAGCATCACCGAAATACCGAGTCTACTACCTCTATCCCGATATTCTCACACTATCACATCTCAAGAAACTTCAGAAGCTCAAACACTTTCTTCCCTATTTCGATATCCCATTCCAGCATGCGAGTGAGAAGATCCTGAAGCTCATGGGAAGGCACTATGATCGAGCGCATATCGATAGCTTCATCGAGTATATCCGAGCGCATTTCCCTCAGTCATTCATCCGAACGAGCTTCATCATCGGATTCCCAGGAGAGACAGAGGAAGACTTCCAGATACTCATGGACTTCGTCGAGAAATACCGATTCGAATCGGTGGGAATATTCCAGTATCACGATGAGTCTCTCGCAGCAAGTAGCAAGCTTCCTGATAAGGTCGATGAAGAAATTGCCAAAAACCGCATCAATATCCTCAATCCCCTTCTCGAAGAGATATATAAAGAGAAACAAGACATGCGTAAGTGAAAAAAGCAATATGGGTACGTCATGTCAATGAATAATGGACAATGAATAATGGATACTGGTGAGACTCAAAAAAAATGAGACATAGTCACAATACGTCCTGAACTCGCTGCTCCTGAGGTCGATGAGTATGATGAAGTGCGCAGGATAGACATCAATGCGGGTGATATTGCAATAGGAGCATTTGTGGAATATACTCTTTCTCGTGATACTCCTCATCATGATCAGAGTGAGAAGAATCCATTTTCTCACTAGAAGAATTCCTATGCAAAAAATCGACACCATTCCATGATTCGAGATATTTCTCTCGAATATTTCTGATGAAGGTGACTGTGATCATAGCTATAGTCT
>JAYTYQ010000229.1:0-2472 GCA_043742285.1 Candidatus Altimarinota bacterium | reverse complement strand
CTGATCCTTTTACCTATGCGATGCTGAACCAGCTCTGTGCAGTGATTCCTATTTTTCTCATGACATTTCTCCTTTCAGGTGGACCACAGATACGTTTTTATAAGAAAAATTTCATCATCATCACTCTTATCGGATTGACGCAGGGAATCTGATGGATCTTGTCTCAGTGGGCATTCCGAACATCTCCAAATGTCGGATACGCCGTCGCACTGATCAACACTCACACGATCATCACGAGTATATATGGAGTCGCGATCCTTCAGGAGGGCATCACGACTAAAAAACTGATTGTCTTCATCTTCATGATTGTGGCACTTTTAAGTTTTGTATTCGCATAAATCTGATTTGCAATTCCTCTACTTTCTCTAAGAGAAAACGAGAAAAAATTTGGTATTGCACTTTCCCATCTTTTCGTATAATTAAGAAAGATTAGAAAATTTTATTTCTATTACAACCTTCTAGGTAGAGTCATAACTTATAAACTTTATGTCGTATATCAAAATCGATCTCGAAAAAGCTCTCTCTGAGAAAGTGATCAGCTCTGAAATATTCGAAAGACTTCTCTCTTTCCAGAAAAAAGAATCACCCGATACTGGATCTCGATTCGTACAGATATTCTCAGTATTCGGATCACTCGTGACAGGACTCTGAGTCATACTTCTCATCGCCGCGAACTGGGATGGTATATCTGATATGATGAAGACGATCATCATGATAGGGTCTACTATCCTCACATATGTGATAGCATATTATTTCTCCTATAGAAATATCGACTACCCGAAGACGTGACAGGCGATCATGTTCCTCGGATCGATGTTCTATGGTGCTGCCATCATACTCCTCGGTCAGATCTATAATCTCGGATGATCATTCGATCAGGCGCTTCTCGTCTGGGCGCTCGGAGTATTCCCACTCGCGTATCTCACAGGATTCATTTCACTTTTTCTCCTCGCAATCACACTCTTCTACGCCTATGTGTTCGCAAGACTTACGAATTCATGGGATATTCCAGGATTTTTCATCGCAAATGTATTTATCCTTGTAGGAATGGTTTCACTTCTTATCTCTCGATGGCACTTTATTCGCTCATATGAATGATTTGGTCGGATACTCTCATGGACAGGGATGCTCACATTTCTCGGCGGACTACTGGCATATACATTCAGTGATTTCTGGAGATATGGATGATCGAGCTGGTCGACTGGAAGTGAGTCATCCTCTACGACTCTCCTAGCCTGAATACTCCTCTGACTCGCTGGACTTGCTATCTATATATGGGAACGATGGAGAAATACTCATGCACTCGATAAGATAGATCTCTCTGTCATAGCCTGATCGATTGCGATCATCGGATTTCTCGTATTTACCACGCTCTCGATCGATATAAGCGACCGTGGATCGTATTATGGATCTGATCCTGAAGTATATAACAATAGCATCAGTGTCCTCATCATGAATATCCTCTATCTCGGACTCCTACTCGCACTCATATGGATAGGGATCAATCGTGAGCGATTTGCTCTCATCAATATTTCTATGATATTTCTCGCGATATACCTCTTCGGGAAGTACCTGACATTTGTATTTGAGTCAAAAATGGATGGAGCCCTCGTATTCATCTCGTGAGGGATCATCTGTCTTCTCGTGACATTTCTCGTCGAGAAGATCCGCCGTCGTCTCATATCTACTATCACTCACTAACCTATGAACAAGAAAAAATACATCATCCTCGTCATCGCTCTCCAGATCGCTGTCCTCATGAGCTTCATCGTGCGATATGAGATCCTGAAGGCTACTGGCACGACGGTCTATGTACGACTCAGAGGCTACGATCCGACTGATATATTTCGAGGTGACTATGTGAATCTCGCCTATGAATTCCCATACAGTGGAACTAGAAACATATATGGTATGCGATATCTCACTCCAGAGATCGATGATGATAGAGTCACAGGAATCCAGGATCTCTCTCGAGAAGAGCCGAAAGAGGGAGTATTCTTCCAGATAAGTAGTATCTCCCCGACGATGACTCGAGATATCATATTATCTGTATCTACAGGTGAGCTCACGTATACTGATAGAAGCTGTGGTCAGACATATGGAGAGCAATATGGGATAGGTGAGAGTATCACCTACGAGCAATATGGAATGAGTCCAGTGAGCTCTATCTATAAGGGAAGTGATAAAAGTATAAATCAAGATGGAAAAATCGCGACGATAAAAAGTATAACCCCATGTGTTGGCACCGCTCGTATTCGTACGACCGCGACAGATAGGTGGTTCGTCCCTGATGGTACTGGTCTCGACCTCGAGAAGCGGATCCGTGAGTGAGATATGTACGCTGAGTGGAAACTCGGGTCTCATGGTGCTGTCATCATCACGAACGTAGTATCAGAAGACGAACTCCCGAAGAAATAATACTTGCAAATAGAGAGAAATCCTTATACTAAAATTAGTTAAAAGCGATCGAGC